>JAYSTZ010000776.1:0-2574 GCA_043719365.1 Verrucomicrobiaceae bacterium
TCCCGGAGAGAAACGAACCGACCACGCTGAGCAGACCGCCGACGAGTGTCCCATAAAGGTAGCCCGCCGCCGACATCACTCCCGTTGCCGGAATCGGCAGAAACAAATCCGCGATGAGCAGCGCCATGACGGCGACGCCGCCGAGATTCCCCCACGACAGAATCCACTGCCTAGCAGACTCGCCGTCGAATAAAGCCATGAGCTTTCCTCCCCAGATGAAAAACGGGATGAGGACGAGAACCGTCAGAATTAAAAAGATGCGGAGCAGACGCATGGTGTTCTCTTTAACCCGGAACGCCCACGGATTGCCGCAAAGAACTGACGCATTTTTTCATTCACCAAAGCCCGCGACTGCGGCATCTCCTCCGTGCATGACGCCTACCGAAGCACACCAAGCCGCCGCCGAAACGATCCGCCGTGCAAAATTCCCCATGCTGGCAACAGTCGATCCTGCGGGCCAGCCGAGGGTGCGTCCCGTTTCGCCCGTGCGCGTGGACGGCTTCCACATTTATATCGCGAACCTGCGCCGATACGGAAAAACTGCGGAGCTCGCGGCGAATCCCAAATGCGAAGTGTGCTACCTCGACGACCAGCACGGCCAGGTGCGCATCACCGGCACCGCTGTGGTGCTGACGGATGCGGAGACGCTGCGGTCGATTTGGGAGAGCAATCCCCTGCTCCGAAAATACCTCGGCACGCCGGAAAACCCCGAGCTTGTGATTTACCACGTCGAACCGGAGCGCGTGCGGTTTATGCGGGAATGGGCGCTGGAGTATATCGAAGTCCCGCTCGATTGAGCGGGCGGGGAAATGGTGGAGAGTAGGGGGATCGAACCCCTGACCTCGTCATTGCGAACGAAAAGCTCCACCTCGGAAGCCATTATCGAAAGTCACTTCGGACGAACGGTTTGCGGTAACTCTGGGCATAGACCAAAGCTGTGGGGTCCACCTGTTTGGCCCCCCTGCCTCCTAAGAATGAGTCGCGTTCTTTCAGCTTCGGTCGCTGTACTCAGCCTCGCCCCTCCTTATCGCCCCTCGCGCAAAACTGCTGTAATGCACGCAACAGTTCCGTGCATTACTCAAAAATATTTGAGTGCGCGTACTGTCGCAATGAGTCAACATCGGTCCATTTATGTCTTGCACAAGTGTCTGACCTGATTGGTTTTGCGATATTTTTTGATTGGATTTCTCAATGAGATGAGGCAAGATGAACGGTATGCGCCATTACGATCAAATTCTTCTTCAACCACCTTGCTCGCCATGCTGAACGAAACATCATCATCCGCTTCGGAAGACCTCTATTTGAAAGTGCCCGGCTGTATCGGCCTCTATCGACACACGAGGTCTGGACGCTACTACGGAGTGAAGAAAATGAACGGAAAACGGAGGGAGCGAAGTTTGGGCACAGCCGACCGTAAGATTGCAGAGCGTCGGCTCAAAGAATGGGTTGCAGACTTGGGGAAGGTGGACTCCGAAGTGGAGAAAACGACCCTCAGACGGCTCACTCAGAAGTTCATTGCCGTCAATCAGGGCAAGGCTGTCAGCACCGTGAATATGACCAGCGCAATCATTCGGGATTTTGAGGGGTGGTGGCCATACGGTCTGGATTTTCAGGTCCGCAACATTCGCCCTTCTCATCTTGAGGAATGGTTGGCGACACATGAACGAAGGTTGAAAAACACAAGCTACAACCGCTACGCGGGGGTAATGAAAGGCCTTTTCGAGCTTGCTGTAAAGGACCGGATCATTGTGGCGTCACCTTTCTTGCAAGTCTCCACACGATGGAAGAAACCGCAACAGCCGCTACGCCTCATCCCGACCGTCGAACAGTTCGAGGCAATTGTCGGAAACATCCGCTCGCAGCGATTCACCGATCATGCCGAGGACAGCGCGAATTTCGTGGAGTTCTTGGGTTTAGCCGGACTCGGACAGGCCGAAGCGTCTTCTCTGAAATGGGGCGAAGTGGACTTCGAGCGCGGAACCCTGAGCATTAGGAGACACAAGACGGATACGCGGTTTACGGTGCCGATTTACCCCCATCTGCGACAGTTGATGGAGAAGCTACTGGCGAAGGCCGGAAGGAGTGTGTCGCCAGAATCGAAAGTGTTTCAAATTCGAGATGCTAAGAAAGCCCTCAGTGCGGCGTGCAGGCGGCTGGGCTTTCCTCACTTTTCTCAACGAAATCTTCGGCAGTCGCTCATAATGAGGCTATGGAAGGCTGGAGTAGATAGGAAGCTAATCGCCTCTTGGCAAGGACATAACGACGGCGGCGTACTTATTATCGATACCTACACGGCGGTGTTTGGAGACGATGACGATGCTTACGAGCAGATGCAGTTGGCGAAGCTCGCGCTGCCACAGGTTGTCGTTTCAACTACACAGCAGAACTGCGCGGCGAGTCTGTCAGCAGAGGCCGCAACCGACCATGCAGCGTAGCCTGTGCTGCCCGCCCTGTCCGGGGTGTCCGGCCTTCACAATATAGAGCCAGTCCCTGTCTGACTGGAACAAGCGACTGAGCGGATTCGCGGGCAAAAAAAGACGGACATAAACGGCGAATTTCACCGCTATGCCCGAA
>JAYSTZ010000777.1:0-2571 GCA_043719365.1 Verrucomicrobiaceae bacterium
GCAGCGAAGCGGCGCAGCCGCTTTGCTCTCGCGGCTGCTGCCAGTTGGCGGCGCAACTGGGCTACTTTTCGCTTGCTTCCACGCGGCGCAGCGGGCTTATCAGCGCCGGACTCAAGACAAAGTTAGATAGCGCAACCCGCTTCCCTCCACGCCAGGCGTGGACATCGTGGTAAAAAGCGTTCTCTTTCAAAAAATCAAGCGCCGCAGCCGACGGGTTGCGGCGCTTGTTTTTTTTGGTCACACCGAACAAGCTTCAGGATTCATAGACGAACGCACGTTTTCCAGCTCTCCAGAGCGCCGGGGACTAGAGCGCCGAGGACAGACCGATTATTCTTTCCGTTGCGGGGGATTGCATGAGGCGCGGGGTGGTGAAAACAGAGCTGTCAGTCGATTTTGCGCTTACTTCCGTGGCAAAATCGGTATTGAGGGAGCTTGCGGCGCGTGCGGCGCTGTAGTTTTTTATACACTTTTATAATGTCAAAGGGTCACACAGTCCTCATCGCCGATGCCGAAACCGATTTTACCGAATGGGCCGCGAAGCAACTTGCTGCGGCGGAGATTCGCGTGGTTTCCGCGACTCGCGCAGACGAGGCGTTTGCGCTTTTTACAAAGGAGAAGCCGGATTTAGTCATCATCGACACGCATCTTCAGCCGTTTCCGGGCATGGAGTTGTTGTCGAGGATTCGGGGGCGGGATTCGAATGCGTTTGTCCTGCTGATCAGTCAGTTTGGCACGACGCAGGCGGTGATCGAGGCGATGAAGCTCGGGGCATTTGACTTTGTGAGGAAGGAAGCGCTGGCCTTTAATCTCCGAATCGTGGTGGACACCGCGCTCCGCGAGCGGGCCCAGGTCCGGGCGGCTACGGCGAGTGTTCCAAAGCTGACCGTGGAGCAAAATCAGGACAGTATCGTGGGCCAAAGCACGGCGATGCAGACGGTCTTTAAGCTCGTCGGGCGCGTGGCGGGGTCCGATGCGCCTGTAATGATCACGGGCGAGAGCGGCACGGGAAAAGAGCTGGTGGCACGGGCGATTCACCATCATTCCCAACGCAGCACAAAGACGTATGTGGCCATCAACTGCGCGGCGATTCCCGAGCAATTGCTGGAGAGCGAGCTGTTCGGCCACGAAAAAGGGGCGTTCACGGGAGCAACAGGGCAGAGGATTGGGCGCTTTGAGCAATGCGATGGAGGCACGCTGTTTCTGGACGAAATCGGGGATATGCCGCTGCCGCTGCAAGGCAAGATCCTCCGCGTTTTGCAGGATGGCGAGATCGTGCGGGTGGGCGGCAACCAGTCGGTGCGCACGGATGTCCGGATTATCGCGGCAACAAACCGGAACTTGGAAACCGAGGTGGCGGAGAAGCGCTTCCGCGAGGATCTATTTTACCGGCTGAATGTCGTCCGGATTCAGCTCCCGCCGCTCCGCCAGCGAATCGAAGACATCCGGCTGCTCGCCGAGCATTTTGTGCAAAAAGTGGCGATCGAACAGCGGTTGCCAAAGCTGAAACTGAGCGAAGAAGCCGTCCGAGTTCTGGAAGCACACTCGTGGCCGGGCAACGTCCGTGAACTGGAGAATACGATCCAGCGGGCGTGTGTCCTCTCGACGAGCGATTTGCTGATGCCGAAAGACATTCCGCTTGGCCAGATGACCGCAGAGCCGGCAGCCGGGAACGTCACGACGAAAGAGGAAGCCATCGAGATTCTCATCCGCGCAGCGCAGGCGGACTCTAGCGTGGAGTTGCTGCCGTGGCTGGAGAGGGAGTTTACCGTCCACGCGATGCGTCAGACGAGGGGGAACCAAGTGCAGGCGGCGAAGCTTCTGGGGATCACACGATCCACGCTACGCAAGCGGCTGGAACGCTTTGGCGTAACGCGGGAGTTGGTGATCGAGTAGGTTCTACTTCTTCGGCATGATTTCGAGGAGCTCGACTTCGAAGACGAGCGTCTCGTTTGGCCCGATCTTCGGAGCGCTGCCGCGTTCGCCGTAGGCGAGCTTGCCGGGGATGACGAATTTATACTTCGCGCCCTTGTTCATGAGCTGCACGCCTTCGGTCCAGCCGGGGATGACGCCGTTGAGCGGGAAAGTGGCGGGCTCATTGCGGGAGTAGCTGCTGTCGAATTCCTCGCCGCTGATGAGCGTGCCTTTGTAGTGGACCTTCACGGTGTCGGTGGCTGCGGGCATCGGGCCGGCTCCGGCTTTCAGGACTTCGTATTGAAGGCCGCTGGCGGTGGTTTTGACGCCTTCCTTCTTACCGTTGGCGACGAGGAACGCTTCGCCTGCCTTGCCGGACTCGGCGCGCTTTTGCATTTCGACGGCCTGCATAGCGGTCTGAAATTTTTCCATGGCTGCTTGAAGATCCTTCTCGGGATACTTCGAAGGCTTGCCGCCGGTGGCGTCATTCATGCCTGCAATCAGCTCGTCCATCTTGGGAGCAAAGCCTTGTTGCTTCATATTGCCGCCGATATTGCGACCAATAAAGTAGCTGACAAGGTCCATAGGCACTGCGGCGAGTGGGTCGCCGGCTGGCGCTGCTGCGGGTGCTGCTGCTGCGGGCTTGGCGGGGTCTTGTGC
>JAYSTZ010000778.1:0-2571 GCA_043719365.1 Verrucomicrobiaceae bacterium
AAGCGACCCACGGTATCCAACTCGGGACTTGCGATTTGGATTCTCGCTGCGTCAATGGCCTTCAGTTTTCGGGTTGCGTCTGCGAGAAGGTAAGGGGTGTTGGCCAGAACCTGAAAATCAACAAAACGGCGCGTCATGTCGCTGTCGAATTGCCCCTGCTGGATCCTCTTACGCTCCACCTCGATCTTGTTCTCGAGGTCTTTCCGATCCGCGTAGTAATTCTCGGTCCGCTGATCCATCTCAGTCTTACGGCGCTGTGCCTTGTAGTCCAGATATTCGCGGACCAAGGTTTCAGTCCAACGGTTCGCCCAATCGTAAGAGTAAGAATAGACCTCGACCTCAATGTCGTTTTCCGCGTTCTTTCGAGGAATTGTCTTCTTAATGTAGTGCGCAGCAACATCGCGCGCACTTGCTTTCACACCGAGCCTTGCGGCTGCGCGCTCGACGATGTGACCCTGTGTCATTTCGCCTGCCAGACTCGCAACCCTTGCCCGTTCCTGAAAGGCCGCTTCAGCGACTTTATTTCGGTCGATGATATCGGTCTTCACCAGCGCACGCGACATGTAAACCGGGCGCGAATAGACGTAAAAGACAACGGCTCCGAGCCAGCAAAAGCAGAGGAGCAGAACCATCAACCGGATGTGCTTCCGGGCGACAGCGACGTACATGAGCACGTCATGGAGATTTACAACGCGTTTTTTTAGTCCGGGTAACATTGGGTTGGTTCGTTCGCTTTTCCGAGGAGCCTCAGATTAGAGTCTTGAGTTTGCCTCTGCAACCGAAAGTTGACCGGATGGAGTCGAAAAATCGAAGGATTACCAACTGAACCACTTCTCTGGAACAACGATGATATCGTTTGGCTGAAGAATTACGTCGGGTTTCCGTCCGCGTTGGACTTCTTCCAAATCGACGGGGATTTTCGCCTTGGTGCCATCGGGCATTGCACGGAGGATGTGCGTGCGTGATTTGCTGGCAAAATGGTCGAATCCGCCGCTCTGGAGGATGGCGCCATAGACAGTGAGTTTCTCTCCCTCGGTGATGCGGTAGCTGCCGGCGCGCTTCACACGGCCGGTGACATAGACGAGATTCAAAGAACCGGAAGGAAGGACGATCACGTCTCCTTCGGTCAGGGTGATGTCGGCACCGAGTCCGCCAGCGGCGATGTTGCCATCAAGGATGCGCTTCACATTGACTTCGTCCGCGACGGGTTTGTTACGGGCCATGCGCATGATTTTCACGCGGGTAAGGTCGGCGCGGTCCGTCCATCCGCCGGAACTCAGCATCACGGAAATAAGTGTCGGTGCGGTGCCGACCGGAATCCGATACGGGCGGGGATTGCGGAATTCTCCGGAAAGATAAATGACACTTCCGGATTCGGTGTCCACGCCTTGAAAGCGCTCGATATAGACGGTTGCACGCTTGAGCTGGGACTGCCGCAAAAGGTGGCTGATGTCCAATTCCGCCTGACTGACGGTTTTCCCTGCGACCGGGACTTTTCCGAGGCTGGGCATCATGATGTAGCCACCGCGACGAACGGGATACTTGCCGTTGAAGGCTGCGTCTTCCTTCACAATGACTTCTATATTTTCGCCGGGAAGAATCACCTCGTCTCCCACGACCGCATTTCCGGACCCTGCGGTGTTGTGCTGGAGGCGGGCAATCTCGTCTTCGACTTGGGCCAGTTGATTCCGGCTATTGCGGATTCGTGCCTCACCATCGCGAACTTGAATGTTCAAGCGGTCGGCTTCTTCGATCTGGCCGAGGCTCTGCAGCACGACTGCGCGCTTGCGGTCGGCTTCGATTTTCGTCTGGTTGTAGCGGATTTCGCTTTCGAGGCTATCCCGGCGGTCGATCAATGTTTCCAAGTCCGAAGCTCCCTGGATCGGGGCTCCTCCCGGCTCCAGTGATGTCTCATTCGGCTTGAGGCCTGCACTCGGGGTCTTGAAGTTCACCTGCTTCGATGGGTCCAGAGCAGACGCCGTCGTTACTGGAGCGGTGTCGGGTGCGCCGGTTTGAGCTTTCGCACCCAAAGAAGTGGCGCAGAGCAAAACGACTGAGGCGATCAATCTTCTCACGGTGGTTTTTTGGATTATTTGGAGCATTGAAAGTTGAAAGGTGATTGTATGGGTTGCCCCTCGGAGGGAAGTATAGAGTTTCGGCAGAGTGGTCAAAATCTTTGTTGATTTTTCGTTATACAATTTTACGCGGCGCGCCTACTCAAAATAATAAGATAGCGAGAAGAAGAGGAGGTTCTCGTCGTAAGTGGCAGAACTCACGCTGGATTCGAGTTCTGTGTGCTGGTAAATCAAGCGCGTATGGACGCGATCGAAAAGGCGATGGGATAGTTCAAATCGTCCGCGCCAAGTTTCCGTGTCAAACGTACCTTGGCTGACCGAAAAGTCCGAGTACTGACCCCAGAGCCTCACCGAAGTTCGGGGGCTTACCCGCCAGTTAAGCCGCAGTCCGGTGCGGAATTCTTCGCGATCCGGGAAGACGTTATCCAAGTCTTCCACCCAATGGTATCCGGCGTAAAGGTCGGTGGTGAGTCCCGGCCCGAGGACATGGCTAAAC
>JAYSTZ010000779.1:0-2570 GCA_043719365.1 Verrucomicrobiaceae bacterium
CAGCCAGCCCAACCGACGACCGGAGCCGTGAGTGCAAACTGAATCCACCGCGACGCATGACTGTCCGCCCACGCTTGATTCGCGAGCGCCGGAACCAAATGCGACATCGCAAGGAAGAATACAGGGAGCGTCAATGCCGCACCGATCCAAAAGCGGCGGGTCATATCGCGAAGCTCGGCGTCTTCGTCATCGTCGCCACTCGCAGTCATCGGTTCGAGAGCCATGCCGCACTTCGGGCAATCGCCCGGCGAGTCCCGCTGCACCTCAGGGTGCATCGGGCATGTATAGATGGTCTTGCCCGCCACCCACGCCGGATTCCGTTCCAGCGCCATCCCGCATTTCGGACATTCGCCCGGCTTGTCCGACTCCGCGCCGGGGCACATCGGGCAGAAGTATTTCGAGTGGGCGGAAGGCTCCACTTTCGCGCCACCATGGCCGTGGTCCTCGTGTCCACCGCAACAACTGTGGGTCGTTTTCGCGGGCGCAGTTTGGGAGAGAAATGTCTTCCGGCAGTGCTCGCTGCAAAAATAGAACATCTTCCCATCACGCTTGGCGTGCAGCGCGGTGGCCTCATCCACGGTCATGTCGCAAATCGGGTCTTTGGTCATATCAAGTTGCTCTCCAGACCCGAATGCTATTCACGGTTTCGATTTACTCCGAGTGATCTTTTGAACGGCGACCTTTTCCGGACCGATGGCCTTTTCTTCGCGCTCGCTCAGGAGCAACAGTTCCTTGGTCTTGGCGGGAAGTTTCTCAAACTCCTTTGAATCCCGCCCAACATCCTTCGTCGGTTTCAGCGCTTTCTGTTTCATGGTGATTTTGTGCAATGGATTATCGTGGCGCAAGCCGACTCCGGCCGTCTCCGTCCCGGAAACAGTGGGTAGATCCACGGCTTTGCATCTGCCGACCGCCGCTCCGGTGCCGCTCCCAAAAGGCCCGTTGATTCGGCTGCGAGGTTCGTTGCATTCCATGATTCATTGCGATTGCGCGGTGAAGATTCTGGCGGACCTTGTTTGCCCCGCGAAATCGGAACGCCTGCGGGACAACGATGCCCTTTCCTTTTTCTCGCCATACCGTGACACGAAGCGTATCGCCTTTTCCGCCACCATTTACCATGAACATTCGCTCTATCGTTTTTCTTCCGGCTCTCTTCGTCTCAACCGTCATCGCTGGCGACCTCCCGGCCATCCCGGAGACATCCATCGCCAAAAAGAAGGAACTTCTTTTCTCCGATGATTTCGAAGGAGCCGAGCCGGCAAAGGTCTGGCACAAAGTCGTGCCGACATTCGCGGTGGAGAAAGGCGCGCTGAAAGGGACACAGACGCGCGACCAGAATATTCCAGCCGCTGACGGCAAGCCTGCTGTGACAGCGCACGCGGCGGTCCATGGATTGGATATCCCCACGAAGGACAGCGTGGTCGAAGTAAAAGTTCGGCTCGATGGAGCATCGATGGTCGATGTGGAATTTGATGACCGCCAATACACCGGCGCGCACTACGGCCACCTGTGCCGCGCGCAGGTCCGATTGAACGGCGTGACAATCATCGACGAGCGTGACGGATCGATGCGCAACGACATTTACGAAATGAGCAAGGACCCCGCGAAGAAAGAGGGGCGAGCCAAACTCCTCGCGGGCCGCAGCGCGACGTATCCCGCGAAACTTGAGGCTGCGAAATGGTACACGCTGGTCGTTGAAACCGTGGGCGACGAGATGCGGGTGACAATCGACGGCAAGCCCGCCGGCTATTTAAGATCCTCCGGCATCGCACACGCGACGAAGTCAAAAATCGAGCTCGGTGTGGCGGGCAAAGACGGCTTCTTCGATGATATCAAGGTCTGGAACGCAGAGCCGGTGAAATAGCTTTCAAAGCCGCCGGGCGATCAAAGAATCGCCTCAAGTCCGCGCATGGAAGCGGCCATCTTCCGGAGTCCCAGCTCCAGCCGGGTCTTGATGGTGCCGAGCGGAATTCCGGTGTGAGCTGCAATCTCGCGCTGTGTCATCTGCTGGTGAAAAGCGAGATGGATCGCGTCGCGCTGCGCTTCCGGGAGCGTGGCGAGCGCCCTGTCTAGAATGACCGCCTGCTCGCTTTTGGATATATCCTCGTGCACATGCGTCCATCCCGCCGTGTGGCAATCGCACTCGTCGGCATAGCGATCCTCGACGCGCGAATACGTCTCGCGTTTCCGAAGACGGTCGATTGCGCGACGGCGGGCGAGCGTAGCAATCCAGGCCAGCGGTTTCCCCATCTGCGGGTCGTAGCTCGCCGCCCGATCCCAGATCTCCATAAAGATGTCCTGAAGAAGATCTTCGCTGTCGGCGTCGTTGTGCAGAACCTTCATCGTGATCGTACGAAGGAGCGCGGCGTACCGGGTGTGAAGAAGCGCGAGGCTGCGATGGTCGTGAGCCTGAATCATTTTCATCAATTGCTCATCGCTGACTTCGGCATCCGTGGTGGTTGAGGGCGGCGTGGGCCATTCGAGTAGTTGTGTCATATTGTTGTTGCGGTTGATGGGGGCAACGACGCGGATGATGCCGATGACACGGTTGCTCAAATATGGGGTCTTTACCC
>JAYSTZ010000780.1:0-5912 GCA_043719365.1 Verrucomicrobiaceae bacterium
GGGAGTGCCAGAATTTCTCCAAACTGCCGCCGGAGACGTTTTCCATGGTGAAGTATCCGCAGATGCCGCGCTGGGTTTCGAGGATGTTTGCATCGTAGACGCGGACGATGTTTGGATGTCCGATGCGAGAAAGGAGGACGGCTTCGCCGAGCATGTCGTTGATGTCGTCGAGGCTCATGCCGGTGCGCTTGAAGACCTTCATCGCCTGGCGCCCGAGGAAGCGGTGTTTCACCCGATAGACCTCCGCAAACGCGCCCTCGCCGAGGAAGCGTTCCACCTCGTAGGTGTCGCGGATGAGTTGGCCTTCTTCGAGCAAGCGCATGGGTGTGGGCGGAGGAATTAGCGAGGAGGGGTGGGCGGGGCAAGAGCGCAGACTGATTTCTGCTGATTTCCCATTCGCCAAAACTCCCCTCACTGCGTAACTACAGTCATGCCGCATACGTGAACACAGAAACATCCACTGGCCGAGGTCTTTGGTTTTCCTGCTACGGCGGAGCGGGCATCGGGCGAAGCGGCTTTGTCCTTTTAATAATAAGGTGTCGAATTGCCACGGCTGTCCTTTCCTGTTTGAGGCAGTTTATTTTGAAACACTACACACTTCATGGACTACGACTCTCTACTTTTCAAAATCCCCATCCAATCACTGGACTACGCGGAGTGCTCCCGCTTTGTCACCTCGGCGATTGATGCGATTATCAAGGACGCCATCGCGAAGGGGCAAAATAAGATCGTCATCAACACGAACTTGAAGCTCGGGCTCCCGATGGAGAACATCAATAAAATCGCCGGGCCGTTTGTCGAGGCGTGGGCGGCGCAGACGTTCATGGAGGTGCTGGATGATAAGGATAATCGGTTTCAATTAATCAACGTGGAGGCGGTTGAGCGCCTGCACATGGCGGATGTCATCCTGCAGTTTCGCAAGAAGCGCCCGTCGGAAAGCGGGGTGACTGCCGAGGTGGATGTGAAAGCTACAGCCGAGGATATTGAGGGAAGTGGGAAGTCGCCGAACTTGACTTCGTTTGCCCGAATTCGGACGGCCTACGTTGTTGATCCAGACTACATTTTTGTGATCCTTTCGCTGAAGCATCGCGTTTATTCGACGCGCAACGCGAGTTCGGGGCTGATGGATGGGATCATGGAGGTTGTCGCCTACAACGCTTACGATTTGAAATTTCTGACGGCTCGGGATTTGAGCTACAATCCCGCGCTCGGCACCGGGCAAATCCAAGTCCGCGATATTCACTACGTCGAACATGAGGAAAAGACGACTTGGGAGTTTTGCCAGCTCTTGGACCGGAAGTATCTGAACTCGGGGAGGAAATCGCTGGAACAGTGGCTCGAACTCGCGACCAAATTCGACTGGATCAAAACTGATGAATGAACAACGACTGATTTTGGGCGATGCGCTCATCGAACTGCAAAAAGTGCCGGATGGCTCGGTTGACCTGATTGTCGCGGACCCGCCGTATAATCTCGGGAAGGACTACGGCAACAACCACGACATCAAGGGATTCGATGAGTATCTGGAGTTTTCGCGGACGTGGCTCCGACTTGCGTCGGCGAAGCTAAAGCCAAATGGAACCATTTATGTATTCATGGGATTCCGGTTTATCTCTTACTTATTTGATATTCTCGACCGTGATGTGCGGCTGTTTTTTAACAGTTGGATCGTTTGGCATTACACGCAGGGCATGGGCAAAACGAAGGGGTTTTCGCCCCGACACGACGACGTTCTGATGTTCACGAAGTCCAAGGATTTTGTGTTCAATCTCGATGATGTCCGCGTTCCTCAAAAGTACTACCGCGACCGTAATAATATGAGGGGGGCAAATCCGGGGGATGTTTGGGAGTTTTCACACGTCCACTACTGCAATGAAAACCGGCAGGCGCACCCGACCCAAAAGCCCGAAGGTTTAATCGAACGGATGGTGCTGGCCTCTTCAAATGAAGGAGACACGGTGCTGGACCCGTTCAGTGGCAGCGGGACGACTCTCCGTGTGTGTCAGCAGCTTGGGAGGTCCGGTATCGGAATAGAAATAAACCCTGAATACGTCGAGGCGACGAAGCAGCGGCTCGCCAAAGATTTCAAAGGATTCGATAGCATCGACCCACGGATGGAGCGCGTTCCTTTTGACCTCCGAAAGAAGGATTACAGGGACGCTTACCTCGAAAACCACAAGGTATGGTTTTTGAAGAACCATGAAGACGCGACGGAAAAGTTTGAGGACTCTGTATCTGTAATCTACGGGAGCGAGCGAGGACAGGAGGCGCAGATGTCTTTCTTGGAAGAGCCAAGCAAGTGACTGATGGCAAAAAAGCGTCCCGGCTGCGGTGGCCAAAATTACGAAATGCGCAACTGTTGCGCGGTTCGGATGTTTTACGGTGATGATGAATATGAGATTACTCTTGGCGGCATTGGCCGTTGCGCTCCCGCTCCGTGCGGAGGAGTCGAAGCCGACAGCGGAGCAGCTCGATTTTTTCGAGAAGAAAATCCGGCCCGTGCTCGCGGACAAGTGCTACAAATGCCACTCCGAAAAGACGGAGAAAGTGAAAGGTGGTCTCGTGCTCGACACGCGCGAGGGCATCCGGCGCGGTGGCGATAGCGGGGCGGCGGTGGTGCCGGGCGATTTGAAGGAGAGCATCCTCATCGAAGCGGTGCGGTATCATAACAAAGACTTCGCGATGCCGCCCGAGAAAGAAGGCGGCAAGCTGCCGGACGCGATCATCAAGGATTTCGAGACGTGGGTTTCATCGGGCGCTGCGGACCCACGCGACGGTGCTGCGAAAGTCGTGAAAAAATACGATGCTGAAGCGGCGAAGCAATGGTGGGCATTTCAGCCGCCGCAAAAAGCCGCAGTGCCGCAGCCGAGAGACGCAGCGTGGGCGTATGGCGATGTGGACCGGTTTTTGATGGCGGGACTGGAGGCGAAAAACCTGCGTCCCGTCGTCGATGCATCGCCGGATGCGCTGCTGCGCCGAATCTATTTCGACATCATCGGACTGCCGCCGTCGCCGAAGGAAGTGGGTGATTTTTTTGCGGATTGGAAAGCCGCGTCTGCCAATCCGCAGGCGGCCCGAGCGATGCAGCAGGCGGTGCTGGCAAAGTGGGTGGATAAGCTGCTCGCTTCCCCGCAATTCGGCGAGCGATGGGGGCGTCACTGGCTCGATGTCGCGCGGTATGCGGAGTCGTCCGGGAAGGATGTGAACATCGCCTTTCCGCACGCTTGGCGTTATCGGGATTACGTCATCGGGGCGTTCAACGAAGACAAGCCGTTTGACCAGTTTTTGCGCGAGCAAATTGCTGGGGATTTGCTGCCCGCAAAACACGATGTACAACGAGCGGCACAACTGACGGCGACGGGCTTTCTGGCGCTGGGACCGAAGGGGCTGAACGAGCAAAACCCGCGTCAGTTTTGCCTCGATCTTGCGGATGAGCAGGTCGATGTGGTGTCGCAGGCGTTCCTCGGTTTGACGGTTTCGTGCGCACGCTGCCACGACCACAAATTCGACCCAATTTCGCAACGCGAATACTATGCGATGGCGGGTATTTTTTTGAGCATCGAGACAAGGTATGGAACTGCGACCGGGATTCAAAATCGACATTCATCGGAATTGATCGAGTTGCCCGTTTCGGGCGGTGCAAAGGCTGCGGGAAAGAAGCTCACTGCGGCGGAGCGCAAGGATAAGGAATCGCGGCTGGCGGCGCTCAAAAAGGAGCAAGCGGATTTGTTGAAAGAGCGGTTCGAAGCGCGGAGGAACGGCAAGGAAGAGCCGGTCCGTCAAGGCGCTGCGCAACTGCGTCCGCTCATCGTCATCACGCAAATCGGCCAGATCGAAACCGAACTGAAAGGCTTTGACGAATCCGGAGAGGCGAAGGCGCTGGCGATGGGCGTGCAGGAGCTTCCGCAAGGAAAAGGCGAGGCGCTAGCGCGGGGTATCGGCGATTTCTTGCGCAGGGGGCCGCAGGCTCGTTTGCCGCGCCCGCCTGAGTTTGCGAGTATTCGCGATGCGAAACTCTATGCACGGGGAGATGCGGACAAGCCGACGGATTCGGTTCCGCGTGGATTTCCGGCGGTGCTGACCTCCAGTGTTCCAACGATTCCGATAAGCGAGAGCGGCCGGAAGCAGCTTGCCGAATGGCTCGCTTCGTCATCGAATCCGCTGACAGCGCGCGTCGCGGTGAACCGTGTGTGGCTCTGGGTTTTCGGGCGCGGACTCGTGGAGAGCGTGGATAATTTTGGCACGACCGGGAAGAAGCCGGACAATCAGGCGCTGCTTGATTTTCTTGCGGTGAAATTTTCGACGCCGGCTGCGCAGGGTGGCTATGGATGGAGTGTGAAGCGGCTGACTCGCGACCTCGTGCTGAGTCATGCGTATCAGCTCTCGTCCGAATATCAGCCCGCGACATTTGCGGCCGATCCCGAGAACACGCTGCTGTGGCGTGCGAGCAAACGCCGACTCGACGCCGAGTGCATTCGCGATGCGATGCTGTCGGCGAGCGGAAAGCTGGAACTACAGTCGCCGACGGGGTCCATGATTGCTACGAGCGGCGATGCGCCAATCGGGGGACCGCGGTTTCGCGGCATCAGCGAAGATCAGCTTATCAACAGCGGCGGAGCGGTAAACTACCGCAGCGTCTATCTGCCCGTCGCCCGCGATTTGCCGCCGGACGCGCTCGCGGTGTTCGATTTCAGCGATCCGAATTCCGTCACCGGAGATCGCGAAAAGACCAATGTTCCCGCGCAGGCTCTCTACGTTTTGAACAACGAATTTGTCGCTCGCTGTGCGGGGAATCTGGCGGATCGTGTGATGGCAGCGTTTCCATCAAATGCAGGCTTCGACCAGCGCTTGAACTATTGCTACTGGCTCACGCTCGGACGAAATCCGACGGCGAGCGAAAAATCTGCTGCTTGGAATTTCCTCCAAAAATTCCCGGCGAGTTGGAGCCGCGGCGAGACTTCCCAGCCCGGCATCAAAGACGAAGCGGATATTCGTGCAGCGTGGCTGAGCCTTGGGCGCGCGCTTTTCGCGACTGCGGATTTCCGGTATTTGAACTGATGCGATCTTCTGAAATTGAAGGCCCGGTATGCGGAAACGAACGAATAGCCTGAATCACTGAGCGAACTGCGGACTCGATGCGCGCGCGAGCCACCCCAAAACACTGCACCGGGCACTGCGCAAGATGCGCAGCGCGGCGGGCGGGACGCCCACCCTACCCGCAGCCCACCGTTTTGAACGCGGGGCATTTCTTTATTTTCGGAAGATAAAATGACTACTCTTCACGCAATGCTTTCACGGGATCGAGTCCCGCTGCGAACCACGCCGGGATCGCTGCAGCCGCGAGGCAGATAAGGAAGGAAATCGAGCAGATGATACCGACATCGCCCGCGGTGATTTGCGCCGGGATTTCGGAGAATAGATAGATCTTCGCCGAGAAAATATCGATTCCCGCGAACCGTGCGAGGAAATCGCGAATATGGTTTCGCATAGCCAGCACCGTAAATCCAGCGGCCACACCGACGATGTTTCCGACTACGACGATGATTGCGCCCTGCCCGAGAAATACCGAGATGATCGCTCCACGCGATGCTCCGAGCGCCTTTAAAATACCGATTTCCCGCTTCTTTTGGACAATTACGGTGATGATCGTATTCGTTATCGAAAATGCCGCAACGACGATCATGATCATCATCACAAACATCATCAACGTCCGCTCGTTGGCGACGGCATCCAGACGGTCCTTATTGGTGTCCATCCAAGAACTGACCGCCAGTTCGGGAGGAAGAGTCTCGCGAAGGGAGTCGGTTGTCGCCTCCACTTTATATGGGTCCGCGGTCCGGAGAGCCACGGCGTGGACGTCGCCGGAAAAGCCGTATGCTTGCTGCGCGAGCTCGATGGGCAGGATGACGTAG
>JAYSTZ010000079.1:0-11751 GCA_043719365.1 Verrucomicrobiaceae bacterium
TGAAAGAAATCGCCACGAAGAAGCCCGCAGCCAGCGCGGTAAAAGTGGACCTCCTGCCACCGGCAGCCGACTCGCCCGTCTCGATGCCGAACTATCAAGGCGGCGGAGCGAAAACTGTCACTTTCCCCGCTCCGGCAATCTCAGTTCCGGCACCAGTCGCGCCAACTCCGCCCGCACCAGCAGCAACACCTGCTCCAGCCACGGCAGCCCCGGTTCCGACGCCTGCCGCGCCGACTCCACCTGCGCCAGAGCCCGCCCCATCACCTGCGCCGGCTTCCGCACCTGCTGGGACAACACTGGCGAAAGCCGCACCAGCTCCAAACCGTCCTCCGCTTCTTAACTGGTCTGACCTGAAATGACCGATTCTCAAACCATCCTGCTCGCAACTCTGCCTTCGGCGCCCGCACCTGCAAAGGCCGCGCTTCCACCGGCTTCCATCGTCGCACCCGCCAAGGTCGCACCTGCGACTCCGGTAAAAGCTCCATTTAGCCCAACTGCGGCACCACAGCACAGTAATGAGGCCATTGAGCGTTCGATCATCGATCAATCCGCCCGCGGCCCGGTTCTGACGTTCTTCAGCACGGCGATTTTCTGGCTCATCGTATCTTCGGTGCTGGGTTATATTGCTTCAAAACGCCTGCACGACCCGGCTTTCATCCTCGGCCCCGAATGGCTCTATCGGATGCTCGGAATTGACGGACTGCTAAGGTCGATTTTCGATACCAATTTCGCCTACGGACGCGTCTGGCCTGCTTACAACACGGCGCTCATCTACGGATGGTGCTCACTGGCGGGAATGGGCGTTGCAACATGGCTCATCGGCCGCCTCTGCCGCGTCGCGATTCAGTCTCCCAGCGTGCTACAACTTGGTGCATGGTTCTGGAACGCAGGCGTCGCGGTTGGCGTCTTGATGATTCTCGGCGGACACAACTCCGGTCTGGAGTATTTCGAAATGGTCCGCGGTGCGCGCGTGCTGATGTTCATCGGCTACCTCTGCATCGGCATCTGGGGCCTCATTCTCTTCCGCTACAAGCGCACTGCCGCTCCGTATATCTCGGTATCGTATCTCGTTGCCGGTTTTTTCCTTCTTCCGTGGTTTTTTGGGACTGCTGACTTGGTCTCCGGTTCGCAGTTGCCGGGTGTGATGAAAAACATCGTCAACGCCTGGTTCCAAGGAGGGCTCTTTAACCTTTGGTTCGGTTGTCTGGGTCTCGCCTCGGCTTACTACTTTATCCCGAAAGTAATCAACCAGCCGATCTACAGCTACAACCTCGCGAAAATCGGGTTTTGGGGCTGGGTTTTCCTCGGTGGACTTACCGCAATGACCAAACTAAACGGTGGTCCGGTGCCGGCGTATCTCGTCACGATTAGCATCGCGGCTAGTATTCTTTCGATTGTCCCGATTGCCTGTCTTTCGGTGAATCTTGGACGAACAATGATCGGTCACACTGGGAAAATGGCATCATCGCCAACCCTGCGGTTCACTTACGTCGGGACGGTCTTTTTCGCGATTGCCGCCGGTCTTGGAGTTATGGGCGCGCTTCGCGGCGTGGACAGCTTCACGCATTTCACGACGTGGGATTACGGAGTAAAACATACGATGCTGATGGGATTCTTCAGTATGGTGATGTTCGGTGCGATTTACTACATCACCCCTCGTTTGGTGGGTTGTGAATGGCTGTCCCGCACATTCATCAAGCTCCACTTCCTCGGCACGGCGTACGGCGGCGCGACCATCATTGCGCTGTTCCTATTCGGCGGACTCGCAGCGGGCTTCACATTGCATGACTCGACGGTCGATGCGACCGCCCTGAATCCTGCACGGGAGTTCACCTTCGCAAACGTCCCGCAAAACAGCGGATGGCAGCATGTCGTCCGCACGTATATCGGCTACACGTTCTTTGGCGTGGCGCAGATCATCTTCGCGATTCACTTCATCTTCATGCGCCTGCGCATCGGTCAACCGGCCGGTGAACCGACGCTCATGTCCAACCCAGGGGAGACACACTAAATGGATAAACCGAGCACACTTTTCACCGGCATCTTCGGCGCTTTCCTCGTCTCGACCAGCGTGATGGTCCTGCTGCCGAACAGTCAACTCAGCGGACTTCAGCCGCAGGTAGTCTGGGACGAAGGACAAAACTCGCCGAGTGACATGTATCCCGTGAAGATCGAGCACAGCCTCGGTCAGCGCCATGGCGAACGCATCTACGTGGAAAACGGCTGTTTTTATTGCCACACGCAGCAAATTCGCGACCCGCAATTTGGACCTGACATCGAACGTGGATGGGGTGCCCGCCGCACCGTGGCGCGCGATTTCATCTACAACGACACGCCGCTTCTCGGAGCAACCCGCATGGGTCCTGATTTGGGGAACTACGGATGGCGTGATGCCGACGGAAAACGTTACTGGCGCAACGAGCAGCCAAACGATCCAATGAAACCCGCAGTCCGCGACGCAGCTTTTATTTACAAGCATCTATTCAATCCGCGTGATCGCGTGAGCGGCTCAAACTGCCCATCGAATCCCGGCTTGTTTGAGAAGCACGATGTCGGCGCCAGCGTATCGCCCGACGCTGTCAAAGTCGAAGGTGGCAAACAATGGTTGCCCACGACATCCGCCCGCAACCTTGCGGCGTATTTACTTTCACTCGACCGCAGTCATGAGCTGAAGGAAGCATCGGTCGCCAAAAAGGAGGCAAAGAAATGAGTCAGCCGAACGAAGATCGCATCGACTACCGCGAAACAGCGGACATCACAGAAGTTCACGCAGCCATCGCCCGCGAACACGCGGAACCGCAAGCCGGCACAATGCCGATCCCGACTTGGTTGGGCGTGCTCAGTGCAGCCGCGATCTGCTGGGCAGGCGTTTACGTGGGCATGTTCCACGGCGGGTTCAACTCGTCGGTTTACAACGAGTATGAAAGCACCCCATCGGCGTTTTTCCCGATCCCAGGTGGTGGAATCAAACCGCCTAACCCAACAGACGTTCCGCTCGTCGTCCTCGGCGCAAAAATTTACAAAAACAACTGTGCAGTTTGCCATCAGCCCACCGGCGTTGGTCAGCCCGGCGCAGTGCCACCGCTCGCAGGCTCGGAATGGGTGGACGGGAGCGAAGCCAGCGAGAAGCGACTGCTCGCTATCTTGCTCCGCGGTTTGAACGGACCCATCAACGTAAAGGGCGCGACTTACAACAGCCCGGCGATGCAGGGATTTGGTGCGCAGATGAAGCCGCGTGAGCTTGCAGGCGTGCTGACCTACGTGCGTCAAGAATGGGGCAATAAAGCCGGTGAGGTCACCGAAGCGCAGGTGCTCGCAGCCAAGAAAGCATTCGCAGATAAAGTCGGGCCTTACACCGAAGCGGAGATCAAAGCGATCCCAACAGCGGACGCCCTCGAAGCAGGAACGCCAGTCGCAGCCGGTGCGAAACCCGCCGCTGCTCCGATCACTGAAGTCAAACCAGCCGTTGCTCCGGAACCCGGCGCTGCGCCAGCTCCTGCCCCCGCATCGACAGAGACGTATGACCTCGTAGCCTCCATCGCGAATGGGAAAAACGTGTATATGCAGTCCTGTATGGCCTGCCATCAGCTCACAGGTGCCGGTGTTCCCGGAGCGTTTCCTCCCCTCATCGGGACGGAATACGTCACCGGCGATACCCGCCGCCTCACGGCGATTGTCCTGAAAGGAATTGCAGGGCCGCTCAAGGTGGGAAACGCGGTCTATGCGACGGGAATGCCAAATCCGTCGCTGACGTTCCCCGTTCTCGCGAACGACAAAAACGTTGCCGACGTCCTTAACTACGTCCGCAACAATTGGGGCAACAAAGCCGAGCCAATCGTCACACCGGATTTTGTCACGAAAGTCCGCAAAGAATTTGAAGCGAAAACCGATCAATGGATCGAAGCCGATCTTCTCAATTTTCCCGCAGCCAAGTAACCGGAACCAAGCATCGCAATTATGAAAACTCTCATCCTAGCCCTCGCTCTCACCGCATCGACAGCCGCATTCGCACAGGAAGACATCAAAGTATCTGCCGATCGCGGAAAAATCGTTTACATGCAGACCTGCATGGCATGTCACCAAATCACTGGAATGGGCATTCCGGGCGCATTTCCTCCGCTCGCAAAAACGGAATATGTAACAGGGGACGCGCGACGTGTCGTGGCTATCGTTTTGAAGGGAATATCCGGAGCCATCACGATTGACGGCAAGATCTACGCGACTGGAATGCCCCAGCCCGAGTTGACCTTCCCAATATTGAAAGACGACAAAAACGTGGCTGACGTCATCAACTATGTCCGCACCAATTTTGGCAACGAAATCAAAGATGCTATCACGACTGAATTCGTGGCAGAAGTCCGCAAGGAATTCGCATCCCGCACCACGCAGTGGACCGAGGCGGACCTGAAAAATTTCCCGGCCAAAGGCGCCGCCCCCGCAAAGTAACACCAACTAAAAATTATGGCTCACGATCACGCGCATGACGCCCACGGGCATCACGACGACCACGGTCACGACGACCACCACGAGCTAGGCTTTTGGCGCAAGTGGGTCTTCTCGACGGACCACAAAGTCATCGGAATGCAGTACACCGTAACAGGACTTGTTTTCCTGTTCATCGGGTTCTGCTTGATGATGCTTATGCGATGGACCATCGCAAACGGCGGAGCAACGCCGCTCCCGGGCTCGCTCGGAAGTCTGATGTTCGCGATCTTTGGCGACGACGTATTCGTTAAAGTCGTCAAGGATGGTGTCGAAGGCTATACGCTTTCGTCGCAAGGCTACAACGTCTTCGGAGCGATGCATGGAACCATCATGGTGTTCTTCGGCATCGTGCCAATCGCGATGGCCGGCTTCGGAAACTTCGTGATGCCGCTGCAAATCGGAGCTGTCGATATGGCTTTCCCTCGCCTGAACATGGCGAGCTTTTGGAGCTTCTTCGTCAGCTGCATCTTCATGGTGGCGAGTTTCTTCGTGCCTGGAAGCGCAGCAAAGTCCGGCTGGACAAACTATCCGCCCCTCGCGGGCATCGCCGATCTTCCTGGAAGTGTCGATGCTTCCGGCGACTTGCTCGGCGTATGGACCAATGGTGGCACACTTTGGCTGCTTGGAATGGTGTTTAACATCACCGGATCGCTGCTCGGGTCGATCAACTTTATCACCACGATTGTCCAGCTTCGCGCTCCAGGCATGACTTGGGGACGGCTTCCATTCTTTTGCTGGGCGCAGTTCATCACCGCATATCTGCTTCTCCTGGCGTTCCCGCCTCTTGAATCCGCAGCAGTCATGAACTTGTTCGACCGTGTATTCGGGTCGTCGTTCTTTCAGCCGACCGGACTCGTTGTCACACAAGGAGGCACAGCAGCCGGGCTCGTTCCGCAGTACTCCGGCGGTGGATCTCCGATTCTGTGGCAGCACCTCTTCTGGTTTCTTGCCCATCCGGAGGTTTACGTGCTCATCCTGCCGGGTATCGGCATGATTACGGAAATCATCGCCTGCAACACGCGAAAGCCGATCTGGGGCTACAAAGCGATGGTCGGGGCGTTGTTCGTTCTGGCGTTCCTGTCGTTCATTGTTTGGGCGCACCATATGTATATGACCGGCATGGGACCGAAGGTGTCGGCGTTCTTCCAGACTACCACGATCATGATTTCGGTTCCGTCGGTCATCTTGCTCACGGCGCTCCTTTTATCACTGTGGGGAGGATCGATCCGATTTAATACTCCGATGCTATTTGCCACGGCGTTCCTGCCGATGTTCGGAATCGGCGGACTTACCGGCATTCCGCTCGCGTTCAATGCGATCGACTTGTTCATGCACGACACGTATTACGTCATCGCGCATTTCCATTACGTCGTCGCACCGGGCACCATCTTCGCCATCTTCGCTGGGTGCTACCATTGGTACCCGAAGGCCACGGGTCGCTTCATGAGCGAGTCGCTCGGCAAGCTTCACTTCTGGGGGTCGTTAATTTCCATAAATTGTCTCTTCTTCCCAATGTTCCTGCAAGGAATGGCGGGAATGCATCGTCGTTGGTATGATGGCGGACTCGTTTACGCAAATACGGTGCAGCCGGAATACCTCAACATGAACTACACGGTATCCTACGCTGCTTGGGCGCTCGGTCTGTTCCAGCTCGTGTTCATCTACAACTTCTTCTCGAGCATCTTCTGGGGAAAAAAAATCCCGAACGACAATCCGTGGGATGCCACCACACTTGAGTGGGACACGCCAACGCCTCCGCCACACGGAAACTTCATCAAGCCAATCACCGTCTATCGCGCCGCTTACGAATACAGCGTGCCCGGGGCCGAAAAAGACTTCACACCGCAGTCCGAGCCACCCGCAGGCACACCCGCCGCGATGCCCGTTCCAGCGCCAGCGCATTAAGAAAACATGGAAATCCCATACACAGTCCGGCCCCGTCCCGACACAGGCCTCGCGAATCCAAAGCTCGGCATCTGGCTATTTCTCGCCTCGGAGGTCATGCTCTTTGGCGGCCTCTTCGCCGGTTACATCTTCATGCGTCTCGGTTCCGAGCCGGCGATGTGGCCAAAAGGATGGCTGAACGTGCCCGTCGGCACTTTCAACACCTTCGTCCTTATTGCTTCGTCAGTGACGGTCATCCTTGCATGGGAGTCGCTCAAGATGCGGAACCTAAAGATGTATAAGATTTGGCTCTTCATCACGTTCATGTGCGGACTTCTGTTTCTGACGATCAAGCTGTCCTTTGAGTGGCCCGCAAAATTTGGTCACTTCGGTGCATACGTGCTTAAAGAAGCTGCCCATAAACCCGATTACGAAGCAGCACTTGGCAATGAAGACCGTGTTGAAAACGGTAAAGTATTGGAAGGCCATCTGAAGCGGAAAGGCTTTGAACGGCTATTCATCGGGGGGCATTTGGTCGATAAAAAAGACGACCCTTACGCGCTCGACGCATCCAGCGTTCCTTTTGTTCCAGAGGCAAACCTTGATGCAGTTCTCGCTCTTGGGAAGGACGAAAAGGATCCTACCAAGAAAGCGAAACTCCTCCACACCCGTGAAGTCACTCTCAAGGGTATCGTAGTCCGTCCGGCGGATATCGAGGAACTCAACAAGGACCCACTCGACCCAGCGAAAAAGAAGGAAATCCTTCACCGGATGAATACCATTCACTTCCACGCTCTTGATGAAGCGAACGGAAGACCGTATGACCCCATTAACGACCGGCCAAAGTTTGAGCTGCGTCCTCAATTCGTGGACTCACACCTCGTGCTCGACAAGCGCGACCTCAACCACGGCCACGGCCCGCTGGTTCCAAAGCTCAACACCTACCTCGCCACCTACTTCATGATCACCGGTCTCCACGGTGCGCATGTTCTGGCGGGATGCATCTGCTTCATTTACTTCTGGCTGCCGATCAAGGGTGGAGCAAAGCTGTTCCACACCAACCCCGAGCAACTCTGCAACCGAATCGAAGTGTCCGGCCTCTTTTGGCACTTAGTGGACCTTATTTGGATCTTCGTATTCCCAATCTTCTACCTTCTGTAGCTCGCCATGTCTGATCATTCTGCAACTGTTGACCACAAAGCCGATTCACACGGCCACGACGCCGCACACGGGAGTATGTTCGCTCATGTGAAGGTGTATCTCGTAATCGGGTTTCTGCTGTTCTTTTTCACCGGAATCACGGTCGCTTTGTCCTACTTCGACTTCAAAAAAATTGCGATCTTCGCATGGGCGTTTGGTCTAATCGGCATCCACGGTGAAGGAATCAACATGGCGATCGGCCTCGGCTTGGCTACATTTAAAGTCTGCCTCGTCGGAGCGTGGTTCATGCACTTGAAGCAGGAGAGGGCCGTCATCTGGCGTCCGCTCCTGTTCACGTTCTTCTTCGTAGCCGCGCTCTTTCTGCTCTTCTTGCTCGCATACGCAGACCCGATTCCCGGCAGTCTCCACTGGCACCACTAACCATAATCATATGTCGCTCCGATACTTTCACATCTGCTTCATTATCCTCAGTGCCCTTCTATGCGGTGGTGTGGCATGGTGGAACGTGGAGAATCAGGGCACAAACGGCATGACCTACAGCTTCGGAGCACTCGCGGTCCTGCTGCCGCTCTATGGCGTGTGGTTCATGAAAAAGAGCAAGGCTCTGATCTAACGATGCAAACACTCAAACGCTCATTTTTGGGTCTCGCCCTAACTTCGGCATTCACCGGCAACGCCTCCGCTTGCGCAGTGTGCATGGGCGGGGACGACTCGACGATACGCAACGCATCCAACTCCACACTCTGGGTCCTCCTCGGACTCGTGTGTTTCATTTTCACGGCCACAGCCGCCACCGCGTTTTTCCTCTGGCGCAAAGCCAATTCCGCACAACACACTTCTAAAGACTGACATGACGCTCGCCGCATTTTCCGACTGGTTTGATCTCAACAAGCTCATGGGCATCCTGCCCAATCATTCCGAGCATGGTAAAGAAATCGATAGCATGCTGAACTTCTGCCATTGGTTCATGTTCGCATTGTTCATCGGATGGATCACCTACTTCCTTTACACGATCTGGCGTTTCCGCGCAGCTAAAAACCCAAAGGCGAATTATCACGGAGTCACCAGCCACGTTTCGACGCACATTGAGGCCAGCGTAGTGATCATTGAGGCGGTCATCCTCTTGGGCTTTGCGATTCCGCTCTGGGGCAAACGCGTGAACGACGCGCCGACGGACGAAAAGAACCCGCTCCGCATTCGTGCAATCGGATATCAATTCGGCTGGTTCTTCCATTACGCGGGACCCGACCAAAAATTCGGCGCACAAAACCCACGCTTTGTGGGAGACGGCAATAACCTCGGAATTGATCCAAACGATCCAAACTCCGCTGACGACGTGATTGCCACGAGCAACATGCACCTTGAAAACCAGCGCGCGACGGTCATTCGGGTCAGCAGCCGCGACGTGATCCACGGCTTCTGCCTACCGCAGATGCGCGTGCAACAAGACGCCATGCCCGGCCTCGAAGCGCCGATGTGGTTCCGTCCAATCACGACGGGCAACTGGGACATCATCTGCGCCCAGCTTTGTGGTGCCGGACATTTCGGCATGCGCGCGGACTACACTGTGGAAGAAAAGAAGGACTTCGACGGCTGGTTCAAAGACCAGCAGGACTCGACGCAGAAAATCTTCGCAGCTCAGCGGGAGATCTTAAAAAAGAAAGCCGCCGCGGCACCCGCTGCACACGGAGCACCTGCCGCGCACTAACGAACGCCGACGGGAATCATTGCCCGTCGCAAGATTCTACATCGATTCATCGCCGCTCCGGCGCTAGGGGTGGAGAATGTTCATCAAGTTCGGCGCATTCTTGTGTCTCTGTTGCCTGGTAACGCATGCAGAGTCAGGGTATTTCGGAATCCGCGTCGTCGATGATGCGACGGGTGAGGGTGTGCCTCTTGCCGAAGTCCGCACGGTAAACGAGATATCGCTCATTACAGACAATGCGGGATGGGCGGCTTTTCGAGAACCGGGTTTGATGGGCCGGGAAGTTTTCTTTCATGTGGCAAGCGCCGGCTACGAAAAGGAAAAGGACGGGTTTGGATTCCGTGGCGTGCGATTGGTCCCAAAGCCCGGCGACGCGGCGACCGTCAAAGTTCATCGCACAAATATCGCACAGCGCAATGGGCGGCTCACCGGTGGAGGACTCTATCGGGATTCGGAGTTGCTCGGAAAACCTGTCCCGATTCCCAATGAATCGCCGGTGCTCGGGCAGGATTCCGTGCAAGGAGTTCGCTACAACGATCGGCTGTTTTTCCTATGGGGCGACACCAATGTGCCGCGCTATCCGCTCGGGAACTTTCGCACCACGGCGGCGACTTTGGCGGCAGACGCACATCCAACGACTGGACTTCGATACGAGTACTACTGGGACGGACCGGACCTTCGCAAGATGCTCCCGCTCGACGGACCGGGCGCAGTCTGGATGTTTGGCCTGCACACAATCCGTGGCGAGGATGGACACGATATTTTGCTGTCGGGCTTCGGCCTTTATCCTTCCTTGGGCGAACGAACCCGCCATGGCGTCGCACGATTTGACGACGAAAAAGGAGTGTTTGTCGTGGCTTCCGAACTGCCGAAAAATGAAGAGTGGCGCTACCCGCGCGGAGTCGCCCTCCATCACGAGGGGTACGTGTATTTCGCATCGCCGCTGGCTCACACACGGGTTCCTGCAAAGTTGGCCGATGTCACAAATCCCGGGAGCTACGAGGCGTTCTGGCTCGATCCGGCGACGAAAAAATGGAGCTGGCAGCGCGAACATGCCCCCACGACGGAAGTGCTCGCCACAAATGACGGCAAGGAACTCCGCATTCACACTGGCAGCGCAAAGTGGAATGCATGGCGGAAACGCTGGATCCTCATCGGACTCCAATCGGGAGGAAAGAACGACCCTTCACCACTGGGCGAAGTATGGTACGCCGAGAGCGCGGCTCCCGAGGGCCCGTGGGGTTCCGCAGTAAAAATTGCGACGCACCCGCGCTACTCGTTTTACAATCCCGTGCATCACGACTTTTTCGACACCGAGGGTGGCAAGGTGATTTGGTTTGAGGGAACGTACACCCGCGAGTTTTCCGGGAACCCAACTCCGACTCCCCGCTACGACTACAATCAGCTCATGTATCGTCTGGACCTCGCCGACCCTCACCTCGTTCCCGCGCACTGACACTTGCCGCGACGAAACACAGGTCCTATGAAGACCGCGTGAAGCGCCTGCTGTTCATTTCCAATCTCTTTCCCGGTTCTCGGGAGCCTTATCGTGGATTGGACAATGCGACTATTCTCCACGCGCTGGCAGCGGAAGGTTGGTCCGTGCAAGTGCTCGCGCTGCGGGCCTCGTTACCGTTCGTCGGACGCAATGCAGAGCCGCGTGAGATGGATGCAAATCTATCGCCTCGTTTTATCCGGGTGCCGTATGTTCCGCGGTTTGGCAGCCGCGTGAATCACCGGCTCTACGCTGGCGCGATGAAGCCGCATCTTAGGTCGATGAGGGGCAGTTTCGACGTTGCGCTGACGTCGTGGATATATCCCGACTCCTGTGCCGTGGCGCGAGTGGCGGATTTCCCATTTGTCGCCATCGCGCAAGGCTCGGATGTGCATCAGTATTTAAAGGACGCGGTCCGCAGAAAAATCATCATCAGCCACATGCCAAAGGCCGCCGCGATCATCACGCGCAGCGCGGATCTCGCACGACAACTCAGTGTGGCCGGACTCGACGCTGCGAAGATTCACCCCGTCTATAACGGGATCGATCTCACAAATTTCCGTCCACCGGAGGCCGGAGAAAAGGAGGCGTTGAAAACGGAGTTCGGGGTCCCCGGCCATGCGCCGCTGATCCTTTTCGTAGGGAACTTTTTGCCGGTCAAGAATCCCGAGTTCGTTATCGAAGGCCACCGTGCGCTTCGCCGGATGATTCCGCAGTCATGGCTCGCGCTCATTGGCGGCGGCCCGATGGAGAACGCGATGAGGACGCAAAGCGGGCAGAATACGAAATTCGTCGGACGCAAGGACGCCGCCGAAGTCGCCCGCTGGATGCGCGCCGCCGATTGTCTTGTCCTACCGAGCACAAATGAAGGAGTTCCCAACGTGATTCTGGAGGCGTTTGCCAGCGGGCTCCCTGTGGTCGCCAGTCGCGTCGGCGGAATCCCCGAAGTGCTCAACGAAAACTACGGACGCCTCATCACGCCCGGCCCCGCACAACTCGCAGAAGGCGTGCTGGAAGTGCT
>JAYSTZ010000781.1:0-2566 GCA_043719365.1 Verrucomicrobiaceae bacterium
CGAAGTTCAAAGTCGAAAAACTCCTGGCCAATGCAGACCGCCTTCACCAAGAGCGGGCATTCCACATGGAGGAAGCCAAGGTCGAGATGCGCAAGGACATCGAGGCTCAGTTCCGCAAAAATATCAAGGAACTCGAGGAGCAGCTCGCCATCGCCCGCAGCCAGCCTGCGCCGCCCGCACCCGCACCGGAGCCGGTGGCTCCAGCCTGGCAGGCCGAAGCAATTGCGCAGTTGGAAGCGGATATCGAGACCTACCGCACACGGATGAAAGTCATCATCCGCGAGCGTGACGAAGCCCGCTCCGCAGCACCGGCAATTGCGCCGGCGGAACCAAGTGAAGACGTCCAGTCGCTGAAGCAGGAATTTGAAAAAGCCCAGGCTGAGACGCTGGCCATGCGCGCGCAATTGGAGGAACTTCGGAACCGCGAAACTGCCACGCAAGGGCGGGAAGCGGAGCTGGAAAACTCGCGCCGAAGAATCGAACAGCTTCAATCCGAACTCGTCGATGCTTTGGAAAAAGCGAGCCATGGCGAAACCGCGACGTCCAAGCTCGACGAGACGCGCAGCCATCTCGAACGGCAATCCGCACACCACGCCGACGAAGTCCAGAGACTCGCAAACGAGCACGACGCCCGCGTCCGCGAATTGACATCCGCTTTGGATGCTACGCAAGCGACGAAGGTGCAAGCCGAAGAAGCCGCAACGGAAGTTGCCCGCCTCCGCGAAGATTGCGAACGCGCAGGAGCCTCGCTCGACGAAGCCCGGCTCCAGCTCGAAGAATCGCGCCGTCAACTTGATGAGCAAAACGCCGCACACACCACTGAACTCCAGAAGCTCGCCGACGAGAAAGACTCTCAAATTCGCGCGGTCACCGCGACGCTTGAATCCGCGCGTGCCCGTCTAAATCAGGGCCTCAGCGAAGGGGATGAACTCGGGGCCCTCCGGCTGGAATTTGAGAAACTCGCGGCCCGGCAATCCGAAGAGCGTCAGCAGTTCAATACCGAGCGCAATGCGCTTCTCGAAAAGCACAAGCTTGCAGCGGACTCTGCGCAGGAACAGTTCCAGTGCATCCAGCAGCAGTTGCAGATGGTCATCGAAGAGCGCAACCAACTGAATGTCGAGAAGGAGACACTTCACGCGGACTTTGCAGCGGAGACCAAAACGCAAAAGGAACACCTTTACCGGATCGAAGAAGAGCATTCTTCCATGGCCCGCGCAAAAGAATCACTCTTGCAGCAACTCGCCGACGCCGATGGTTTGAAGCGGGAGCTGGAAGAACTTCGCAACCAGCCGCCGGACCCGGCGCTGACCGCAGAAAACGCCCGCATCCGGGCCGAACTGGATGAGGCGCAGCGGCTTCGTGACGCTGCACAGCGCTCTCTCGAAGCGCAGACCACGACCCTTCACGAAATCGAAGGCCGACTCAACAAGCTCACTGGGGAGAACCAGGAATTCATCGCACGTTTTCAGGAATCGGAACACCTTCGCAATTCCGCCGAGCAGACGGCTGCCGCGCGTATTAAAGCACTCGAAGCAGATCGCACAAAACTCGAAGCACGCCTCGCCGAAACCGACGCAAACCTCGCCGGCCTCTCGGCCGAGAAACAAGCGCTCGCGTCCAGCCTTGCCGAAGTCGAGCAGAAGCACTCGGATCATACCGCGAGCTTCCAAGGAGAGCGTGACAATTTCCAAAGCCAGCTCGCCAACCTTTCGTCGGAGCGCGAAATGCTCGCCGGGGACCTCAGCGCCAGCCGCAAGCAGCACCAGCAACTCATTGCATCGCTCGACGATGAGCGCGGCGAACTCATCACGGCACAGGAGTCGGTCCAAAAGCGGCTGGCGGATGCGGACCGCGAAATTGCGGAACTCAAAGCCTCGCTTCACGATGCCGGAAACGCGCTCGCGGCCGAACGCCAGAAGTCCGCCGATGCTCTCGCAAAGCTCAACGATCAATTTCAGGCCGATGCCACGGAAATCGAGAACCGGCATGCCGCCGAGCTCACGGCGCTCAATGCCGAGCTCGACAAAATTCGGCAGCTCATTTCCGAGTTGCGCGACGCATCGGCAAAAGAACAGGATTCCTTCGACGGGCAACGCAGCGCGCTCGAAGCAAAACTCGCGGAGCAAGAGCAGGCCCGCGTCGCCGAACTTCAAGCAACCCGCGCGGAACTTGAACAAAGCGCCCAGGCCGCGCAGACAAGCCTCTCCGAGCGCCTCGTGGCGGCCGAGCAGGAGCGCGCCACGCTTCAAGCGAGCCTCGGGGAAGTCTCCAATCACGAGGCTACCATCGCGACGCTCCGTAGAGAACGCGAGCAGGCAGTCGAGGCCCTCGCAGCAGTCGAGCAACGCCACGCAGCCGCCACAGCCGAGGCCGAACAGCGCTTCCGTGACAGCCATGCCGGGCCTGCTCGCGAGATCGAGCAGACTCGCATCGCCGCCGAAACCCTTCGCGCAGAACTGACCGTCGCCCGCAGGATGCAATCCGAGGTGGTGCTCTCGCTCAACAATGAGCGTGAGCAATTCGCCGCTGTGAAAGCCGATCTGGAACGCAAACTCGAAGCTGTCGA
>JAYSTZ010000782.1:0-2563 GCA_043719365.1 Verrucomicrobiaceae bacterium
CCTTCCGAAGCGCTGAATCCCTTTTCCACGCCGGAGTCACCGAAGCAAATCAAACTCCGCCGGCCATTGCGGCTGGCCGGATTGCGCTCGCGATGCTCGACGCCCCGGATGCGATCTTGCCGTCGCGAATGACGATGCGCCTTGGCGCGTTCGCGGCGATTTCGCTGTCGTGCGTAACGAGGACGATAGTGCGGCCCTGCGCGTTCAGTTCCTTGAAAAGTGCGAGGATGTTTTCGCCCGTCTGGCTGTCGAGATTTCCAGTCGGCTCGTCGGCGAAGACGATGCGTGGGTTGTTCACGAGCGCGCGGGCGATTGCGACGCGCTGCATCTGGCCGCCCGAGAGTTGGAGCGGCGTGTTCTTTGCACGGTTCGAGAGCCCGACCCGCTCGATCGCCTCCCGGGCTCGCTCCTGACGATGGCGCTTCGAGACGCCCGCGTAAAGCAGCGGGAGCTCGACGTTCTCCAGCACCGTGAGTTTTTGCAGGAGGTTGAACGCCTGGAACACAAATCCGATCCGCGAATTCCGCATCTCGGAGAGCTTGTTCTCGCCGGCCCGTGAGACATCCACTCCGTCGAGCACCATGCGTCCGGTCGTGGGAATATCGAGGCAGCCCAGCAAGTGCATCAGCGTGCTTTTCCCGCTGCCGCTCGGGCCGATGATGGCGCAATACTCGCCGGCATTGATGCTCAGATTGATCCCGTCCAGTGCGCGAATCTCCTGCTCTCCTACACGGTAGAGCTTGGTCACATCCGTGAGCTCGATCAGCGCCATGAGCCTACGCGCCGGAGCGCTTTTTCACCGCACGCTCGGGATTAATAAGGAGGATTTCCTCGCCTTCTTTCACGCCGGTCAAAATCTGCGCGTGCTCGACGTTGCTTACGCCGAGTTTCACTTCACGCTTCTCGGTCTTCATGTTGTTAACGACAAAAACCACCCGTTTGTTTCCCTCCGAGCGGAACACCGCGGACACAGGCACCGAAATCGCGTCGGAGGCGTGATCGATAGGCACGCTCAAGCTCACCGTCATTCCGGGACGCAAAGCGGCGCTCGGCTTGGCGATGAGCGCCTGGACGGCAAACCCCTTCACCGAACTCTTAATCGTCGCAATTGGCGCGATGAAGAAAATCTCAGCCTCCATGTCGCCGTCCTTGATGGATTCCGCGCGCAATTTCACACGCTGCTTCGGACGAAGCTTGGCGACATCGACTTGGTTCACATGGCTCTCCACGAGCAGCCGGTCCAAATTCGCAATCGTCATCAGCGTAGTGCCGTTGTTCACGCTCGCGGCGGGAATGATGACCTGCCCTTCCGTCACCGGCACTTCGAGAACGGTGCCATCGTTCGGCGCAGTTACCTTAGTCTTACTCAGCTTGTCGTCCACGATCTGCACCTTGCGTTTCGCGCGGTCTAGGCTGTTTTTTGCCAGCTCGTGTTCGGTTGCGAGATTATCAAATGCCTCCTGGCTGATGAGCTTTTGCGCGAACAGTTCCTGCCCCCGCTCGTTGTTGCGGCGGGCTTTTTCCATCTGCAATTCAGCACCGGCAATTTCGGTCATCGCCGATTCTTTTTCCGTGAGAATATCACGATCATCGATCTCCACCAAAAGCTGTCCCTGCTTCACCGAATCCCCCGCGAGCACATGGAGTTCCTTTACCTTGCCGCCCACCTCTGCCTTCACATCGAGCTTGGAAACGGGAGACACGTCGCCGCTGACCTGCACGGAAAAATCAATGTTGCGGAGTTCCGCACGAGTCGTCGGAGATTCCGCAGACTGGTTCTGCTCGCCCTTCGCCGGGATGAGTCCGAACCATTGTTTGGAGTTTGCGTACCAGCCTGCCCCACCGATGACGGCGGTATAGAGCAGGAATTTTAAAAGCTTCTTCATTCAGTAGAGTTGAAGCGCACTCGTTGACGGAAGTTGCGCTGACAAACCGAACAATCCCAATGCTCCCCAGAGTTTAGTGCCAAACATGAAAATTACAGCACGCAATCAATAGTCGGCGGAGGATTGGGTGTGATTAAAAGTGGAAAGTAGCCCGCGAGTCCCTTCGCGGCAAAAGCCAAACGACGAAGCCGCACGAAACAAAAGTGTCGCTTCGCGAGTGGTGTTGAGCCGCGAAGGGATTGCCTTTCAGGCTACCTCCGGTTCGCGAGCTACTTTGCGCTTCGCGCCATTCCACTTTTAATCACACCCCGGAGGATTGGAGGGAGCGAACGATGATCGTTTGAGCCGTCCTTTCACACCGGACTTGCCTCTTTCCCAGCACTCGGCATCTTCGCGCCCCATTTTTATGACCGAGATTCCGAAGACATTTGAGCCCGCAGCCATCGAAGCACGTTGGTATGCGCATTGGGAAAGCACTGGCTGTTTTGCTGCCGACCCGGCCTCGCCAAAGCCCGCGTATTCTATCGTCATCCCCCCGCCCAATGTCACCGGCCAGCTCACGCTCGGGCATGTGCTGAACAACACGATTCAAGACATCCTGGCTCGCCGCGCTCGCATGACGGGGCACGAAGTCCTCTGGCTCCCCGGCACCGACCACGCGGGCATCGCCACGCAAA
>JAYSTZ010000783.1:0-2563 GCA_043719365.1 Verrucomicrobiaceae bacterium
TGAAAATCCGTGCGAACACTGGAAGGCATTTGGCGTTCGCGTCCGACTTTGGACGTTGAGCGTTGGACGTTGGACGTTGGACGTTCTTGAGCAGCCACATTTCCGTTGCCGCCCCGCGCCCCCGCGACGATAAGGGGAGCACTTTCCACCGCATGGTCACCAAGCTCCTCCACACCCGCTACCGCGTCCTCGATCTCGAAAAAACCGTCGCCTTCTACCGCGAAGTGATCGGCCTCGCGGAGGTGGATCGCAAGGTGTCGCCGCGCGGATCGAAGCTCGTCTTCCTGAAGGCGCCGCAGAGCGAGGAACTGATCGAGATTTGCGAATTCGCCGAGAGCGGGCCGGTGATCGTCGGGCCGGATCTCACGCACCTGGCGTTTGAAGTGGACGATCTCGAAGCCTTCGCACGCCATGCCGCGGCGAAGGGCAGCCCGCTCTCCGACGGCCCGACGCCGACGGGCATGGGCAGCATCATCGCATTCGTGGATGCACCCGAGGGCTACGAGGTGGAAATCATCCAGCGGCCGAAAGGCGGCGCGTAAGCAACCGTGAAAATATCCGGTCAACAAACGGAGGAGACATTGGATGTTGGGCGTTGGACGTTGGACGTTTTGACACCCGCACATCCGGCGAGCGGGACGGGGCAAACGTCCAACATCCCCTGCTTATCCGGTTGGTTGACACCTCGGCCGCGGCTCTGGAAAACACCTCGCTGCCGATGCACGGATGCCTTTGCCCATGATTCTGCCCTCCATGATTCTGCCAGCAATCTCTGCCAGCAACGCGGGTGGGACGGCAGAATCATGGGCAAACAGGACAGTCACAAACTCAGTCCGCATTTTTTCGGCCAACCGAATAGGCAGGCAACATCCAACGTGCCACTGACGCGCCATGGAATTTGACTGGCTGGATTCCCCCTTTGACCTGCGAAAGCTCTCGCCGCGCGAGATCGAGGAGTCGTTCGAGGATCCGTTCAGCCTTCGCCTCATGCCGGATGTGGAGATCGCCGGCGAAGACCACGCGCGCTATTTCAACCTCGGCAAGAGCATCGAGGGCCGCCCTGTCTTCACCCTTTTCTGGAGCGACGGGAAAAAGATCCGCTGCATCCTCGCCCGCGACATGACGCCCGAGGAGCAATCCTTCTTTGAACGCAAGACCGCCGAGTTGAGCTGAGGGGAAAACCAGCTATCAGTTATCAGCTATCAGCTATCACCTATTGACCCGGCAATCAAACGGATGGCAATCCCGTCTTAATCCTAATCTTAATCCTAATCTTTCCCTCCACCACCCAGGGATTATGATTAAGAGTACGAGTAAGATTAGGAAGAGAACTGCCACCTGTTTGATTGCCGGAGTAATATCAGTGGCGAATAACCAGTGGCGGCAGATGCCCGCGTTTCTGATTACCGATTCCCACCACGCCACACCGATTCCATCGAAATGAAAACCATTGCCTCATGGACGCAGATCCCCCGCTTCGAATCCGAGGAGGACGAGGCCGCTTTTTGGGCCGATGCCCGGATCGACGCCCGGCTGATGAACCAGGCGCTCCAGCGCGCGGACAACCGCGAGAGCACGACCATCACGCTGCGTTTCGACCCGCGCCTGCTCGCCCGCCTGAAGCGCATCGCCCGCTCGCGATATCTGAACTACCAGAGCATGATCAAGCAGTGGCTGAGCGAACGGCTGGAAAAGGAACTGGAGTGAGGGCGAGAACGTTGAGAGCGCTACTCCGCGCTTCCCATCGCGCACAGCGCGTGCTTTCACATCCGCATCGCATTTCCCGCGACACCCCGCACTCACCATGGACAAAACCGAACTGCGCCTCGACCCGCTCACACGGGACTGGACTATTTTCAACGAAAGCCGCGCGCTCCCGCCGACCACCGCCTCGGTGCGCGACGACAAGCTCGCCGAGAGCCCCTTCCGCGCGGGGCTGGAGCACTTCGCCGCGCACGCGCTGCATCACTCCGCCGGCGAATCCGGCTGGCAGGTGCGCGTGGTGCCGAACCGTCTGCCAGTCCTGCGTGTCGAGGGCGACAGCAAGGCGCAGGCGGACGGACTTTACGAACATCTCGATGCGGTCGGCGCGAATGAAATCGTCATCGAAGACCCCGGCTCGCGCATGCTGGAGGAATTGCCGCCCGGCGCCATCGCGCAAGTCATCCGCGCGTGGGCCATCCGCATCGAGGATCTCATGCGCGATCTCCGGCTGCGCGCATTCACCGTGGTGAAAAGTGTGGGCAGTGCTGCTGGCCAGACCGTCGCGCACAGCCTCAGCCAGGTCATTGCGATGGCCGTCGTGCCGCCTTCGCTGCGCCGGAAGCTCCGCCATTCGCACGACCATTTCGTGCTGCGGAAGCGCTCGCTTTTTGCCGACATCATCGAGCACGAGCGCCGCAACGCCAGCCGCATGGTGCATGAAAATGAGGACTTCGTGGTCTTCTGCCCCTACGCCGCCACCGCGCCCTTCGAGCTCGCCATCTGGCCGAAGCGCCAGTGCCCCGACTTTAATCGCATCACTCACGACGAGGCCGAGGGCGAGCGCGAGGCTGTCGGCCTC
>JAYSTZ010000784.1:0-2562 GCA_043719365.1 Verrucomicrobiaceae bacterium
TACTGCTGAGTTAGCAGTTCCGAAAGAAATTGCGAAAGCGATCAGCGGTGGCGCTGCAAAGCGGGTGGGTAGTGTCGTGCGAAGCGTGAAATCGGGACGGATACTTAAGCACTTGAAGGAGGTGAAGCCTTCGCATGTCCGCAAGCTCCTGAAATCCCCAATGCTGGCGTTTGTGATCATGGATGCACTCCAATCACACATGCTCAATGAAAAGCTTGCGGCGATTCAGCTACAATTGAAGGAGATTGATCGAAAGCTGCAGGCGCAACACCGAGGTTTGCTCCGTAAGGCCGTTGAACAAATGATCGACCTGCCACATCTGAAAGCCGGAAACCGGAGACAGCGGCTCCATCAGATTCAAGACAGTCTAAGTTTGTTTGGCGGTATCTGCCGAGAGATGTGCGAAAGCCGATGGCAGACCATTGATGAACTGCTGAAAAGCTACGAGGGAGCACGACTGACCAACGATTCAGAGCGCCAGAGCCTATGTGCTGCAGCCCAGGAGGTGACTTTGGAAATTGAAATGATTGCGAACGCTAAAATCCTACATGCTCGGATGACGGTGGAACTCGGTGAGACGCACGCTGCCGAACAGGAGGTGCTCCGACTTCAAGAATTCCTGTTACAGCAAGAGGAGAGATTTCAGGCGGTTTTCGGCGAGGGAACGTCGATTCAAAAAGTGGAGACGCACCGCCGGATGCTGGGATGGAAAGAAACGGCGCGTGCCGAAGCACGAGAAAGGCTGATTGAGCCAGCCGAGCGAATTGATCACCTCCTCAACAGCTCGCTGCTTCTGCTTCTGGCACTTCCAGAGAAAGCGAACGCGGGAGGTGGGTCAGAAGCATCCAATCCCAGCGAGGAATAGCGGTGAGGGCGTATAAGGATCGCATTCTCCACCTACGTTGCGCGGGTTCGAGCGAAATGGCGGGCGTCCATCGAGAGGATTGACCGCTAATTGTTCTCCCTCATCAGACCATTGGCGCTGGTAGAACTGTGGAACGTAATGGTGCTGTTTCGGCTGACCGGGCTTTGGTGGATTGTGTTGCATATACTATATGCAGGAGGCTGCGCGCACGATTTCTCCCTCAAAATACTTGCCTTCAACCGTTTATGTCGCATTTCCAGAAATTTTCCTGTCAACCTGTGAGCCGTTCACCATAACGCATTTGCCTGAAATGCAGACACATAGAGAAACCGGGCTGTCAACTGGCAATAACCAGAGATTCGGCATGTTTAGCGCCAACCTCGTTGCCTGTTGAGGACTTGGCCACGCCGTTTTTTCGCCTCGTGACGAAGCTGGAGGCTTCGTCACGCACTTCTCAAGGGGAAGCTGTGCTTATTGGCGGTGGAGGGTGACGCCGGGTGCGCACTTGCCGTGGATGGGAGGGTGTGTCAGCCTTCGCGCAATGAGCGCGCTCACGGACATCAACCCGAAAGACCTGCGCCCGTTGCTGCACGCGGAGATCGACAAGCTGAAGGACGAGGATCTCGCGGCAGCGCATCGCGCACTGCTGGAGATCGAAATGCAGCGCCTGCTCAATGAAATGGATGAAGCGACTGATCGAGCTTGGGAAAGCGGGGAAATCACGAAGGAGAAAATCGCGGAAGCCATCCTGGAGCATCGGCGGAAACACCCGTATCGGTGACCGTCGTGATCGACACGAACGTGGTGCTGTCCATGTTCAAGAGGGGCCATGCGAACCGGCCGATCTTTGACGCATGGGCCGCAGGCAGGCTGCGCTGGGCGGTCAGCACGGAGGTCCTGCTCGAATATGAGGAGACAGCCACCCGCATGACCCACCCTGCCTACATCACTCTCGTCTTCCAAACGATGGATGCCGTGGAATCGGTGAGGCAAAACATCCATCGGGTCTCTCCGTCATTCCGCTTTCACCTCATCACGGGCGATGCCGACGACAACAAATTCGCCGACTGTGCCATTGCCGCCGAGGCGGATTTCATCATCACCGAAGACCGTCACTTTGACGCGATGCGTGCCAGCGGTTACAAGCCGCAGCCGGTGACGCCGGAGGAATTCATCCGGCGGCACTTGGGCGGCGGATGAAAGTCACTGGAGGACTGCGCGCGCTTGCGCGGCGTCTTGCGCGATTTGGGCGCGGAGGGCTTCGAGGGAGGGGAATTTCTGCTCGGGGCGGAGGAATTTGCGGAAGGTGATTTCGAGGTCTTCGCCATAGATGGTTTCGTCGAAGTCGAAGAGATGCACCTCGAAGACGCGCTCGCCGCTGGCGTTCTTGATGGTCGGGCGGACGCCGATGTTGACGACGCCGGGTAGCATTTGCACGCCACGCCGGGCTTCGACGGCATAGACGCCATTGGGCGGAAACTGCTCGTTGTGGGCGCTGAGGTTCGCCGTCGGAAAGCCCAGCGTTCTCCCGATGTGATCGCCCTCGACGACGGTGCCGAGGATCGTGAACTGCCGGCCGAGCAGCCGCGCTGCGTGGTCCAGATCGCCCTTTTCCACCGCGCGGCGAATGAGCGTGCTGCTGACGATCTCGCCGTCCACTTCCACCGCGGGCACGCCGACTTCGGCGAAGCCGAGTT
>JAYSTZ010000785.1:0-2561 GCA_043719365.1 Verrucomicrobiaceae bacterium
TGCAATATCTCGCACTGAGGGGTGGGTGGCCGTTGTGATTAGTGATTTGTCGCAAGCGTGAAAACAAAGCCCACTCGCTTGCGACAAATCACCAATCACAAATCACAATTTCCAGCCCGCTACCAGCCCGACCGACCGCTCGTTTTCCAGCGCGTCCAGAGCATCCAGACGGCGGTGGAGCAAAGCGCGGCAATCAGCACGCTGCGCCAGCCAAATGGGAAGAATGGGGGCTTCGCGGGTGTGCTGATGCTGACGGTGCATTCCACCGTTTTTCCCGACACGACGCGGAATGTGTAATGCGTCGCCGGGGTGAGCTTGTCGATGTCGCAAACCGTCATTTCACCGTCCTGCCGGAACGTCGCGCGCACATCGGCCCAACTGCTGATCAGGCCATTCGGCGCTGCCGAAAGGCTCCTCACTTGTGCGCGGCGCTCGGGGAGCGCCCCGGCCTTCCACGCAAACGTGGCGCTCGTCGGCGTGGCCTTGGTCACCTTCCCAACGAGGTTCGGGATCTCAGCCGCGAGCGACGGCGTGTTTGCGAAAGCGGGCTGCATTTCTTTCTCCGGCTCGACGTTCGATTTTACGACGCGGGCCTGCGTATTTCGCGGCGTTGCCCGGACTAGAGCGGCAGCCGCGACTTGCGCGGAAAGCGGGACTTCGATTCGGACATCGGTGCCGACGATCGAGAGCTTTCCAAGCACAGTTCCGACGGATTCAGCCTTGCAGAGAACGGCGATGGTTGCGGTGCTCTTCGGCTTGAGCGCGACGGATGTCGGATCGGCGCGGAACGGGCCGTTGGCGCTGAATGAAAGTGCGATGGCCGTGCCGCCCGTATTCTCCAGCGTGACGCTGCTCTGCGCCGTACGGTTCATTGCGACTTCGGCAAATGCGACGGATTTTTCCCGGCAACTCACGATCGGACCGAGGGCTGGCGCGATGACTGGAACCTCCGACGACCACGCGCCGGCGGTGAATTGAAGCTTGTCCTCGACGGTGCCGACTTCGCCGGGCTCCGCGAATACAGCGAGCGTGTGGTCGCTCCGTCCGGGGATCGTCAGACTGGTTTCGGTGAGCAATTTTCCACCGTGCTTGATCGCGACCATGACGGACTCGGTTCCCGCGTTGGTGATGCGAACCTGCCCGGCGCGAGTGGTCACGCCAGGCTTCGTCTTCAGCTCGATAAGCGCGGGCGAAAACGTGATTGGCGCGAGCACTGCGACATTGAGCGTGGTGGAGACTCGCTGCCTCGCACCGTAGGACAGTTCGGCTTTGTGAGGCCCGGTTGTGGACGACGAAAATGTGACGGTGAACTCCGCTTTGCTCCCACCGCCGAGGCGAAATTTCGGCGAGCCATCGACTTTCCACGGCTCCGCAACGTCGAGCGCGCCTTCGGCAAATCCGCCGCCGGTATTCTTGAGTTCGAGGACTACCGACGAGGTTTCGCCGGGCCGAATCGGCGGCATTTCCACTGCGGCCGGGACGACCAGCCGGGGCGGTAGAGCGGCGGCTTCGGAGATGGTGATGATGACTGGCACGGCAGCCGAGACGCCGTCTGAACTTCGGACGGCGTACGTGAATCGATCCTCCGTTGCAGTCGTCTGCTCAGGCGCGGTGTAAGTCACGGCAGCGGTAATCGGGCCGGTGATCTGCACCGCAGAGAGCTTCCCGTATTTTGGAGCGGAGCGGATGACGTATTCCATCCCCTCCACGCCGGCCCCGTAGATCGCTAGTGGGACGACGATTTGCTGGCCGCGTTCCAGGCTGATCTTTCGCGCCACGGGCGGCGGGGGCGCGACAGGCCGCACCTCAGCTTTCTTTGGCGCTGCGTGGGATGCAGCCGCAGCGAACAACGCGGCGAGCAGGCAGGCACGAACAAGAATCGACAGGAGCAGCTTCACAAGTGCGGGACGTTTTAGCGGGCGACGCGAGTGGGGGAAGCAGGAAAACCAATGTGCTTTTTCCATCGTCGCATGTGTCGCTACATTATTTGCCGGAGATTTTTCCGGTGATTCCGGACTTATGCAGGGCTCACGCATCTAAACTTTCTTCTCTGCAGAAAGGGGAATGGAATGACGTGCGGCGTCAAGAATCCTAGCTTTGGAAAATATTCAACAGAGACAGCCCGAGTTTTACGCAATTTAGATGCGTGAACCCTGTGCGGTTTTCGGCTTGTCGTTTTGAGGGTGATATTTCTCTGTAATTCAGGCCCCTAATGGCGGGTTCCATTTAGAGCGGCGTGGAGCCCCATAAGTTGCAGTGGCTTCAAATCCGTTGTCACCACCTGCGAACCAATGAGCCGAGGCTCCATCCCGCGTGGGCAAAGAACATCACCGTGCAATTTATCCTCGTAGATTTCGTTCGTGTCAAAAAATGTCTCTTTTCCCTCCTGAACAATTGCCTCTACTGCTTTACGACTTAAAAAGACGCCGTATCCACCGTTGCAAAATGGAAAATTAAACATCCCTTCATACGGTACATTTCTCAATGGGTCGGTGACTTTCCCGATGTGCCACTCCCGGCTCAGTCCAGCTCCGCAGATCTGACGATTGACGCCACCGCCG
>JAYSTZ010000786.1:0-5885 GCA_043719365.1 Verrucomicrobiaceae bacterium
GTCGGAGTGGGATAGGCTTCCAGCCTGTCCAGTTTCCCCTCATCCCCTCGCAAAGGCCGTCGCAAAGGCTCCTGCACGTTGCTCTGGACGGGCTGGAAGCCCCATCCCACCCCGCCAGGCAGGATGCCTGTTCTACTACCAGCAGCATTCCACTTTTAATCACAACCCCCGGAGTGGGCCCCTGAAACCCCTACTTGACATCCGCCCCTGAAAATCATTAACTTCCTATTAACAACTCCGGCAAGACAACCGAAGTGGGCTTTCAAAATTCATTGAAAGGCCACTTTTTTTGTTCTCTGGAACTAGCACCGAAATAATACACAGGCATGAACGCAGAATTCATCGCAATGCTCGAGCACTTCGAGAAGGACAAAGGGATCAAACGCGAGATCCTGATTGATGCTGTACAGACGGCCCTCCTTTCCGCCGCGAAGAAATCTGTCGAGGCAGGTCGCAACCTTGAGTTGACGATGGACCCCAAGACGGGCGTAGTCGTTGCCCGCGCGCAACTCATCGTAGTCGATCGCGTGCAGGACAAGCACGACCAAATCCAACTCGCAAAGGCTCAGGCAATTAAGCCGGATGCAGTCCTGGGTGAAGAAGTGTGGATCGACGTGACCCCGAAAGACCTCGGTCGCATCGGTGCGCAGACGGCACGGCAGGCGATCATGCAGCGTATCCGCCAGGCAGAGAAGCAGATGATTTATGATGAGTTCCGCGACCGCGCCGGAGAGATTGTCTCGGGCATCGTTCGTGGATTTGAACGGCAGGATGTGAAAGTGGACCTCGGGAAATTCGAGGCCATTCTGCCCAATCGCGAGCGTGTGCAGTCCGAGGACTACGCAATTGGCGATCGCATCCGCGCTTACGTTGTCGCAGTCGATAACAGTGCTCGCGGACCGGAGATCATCCTTTCCCGCTCGCATCCGAACTTTGTGCGCCGTCTTTTTGAAACGGAAGTCGCTGAAATCGCCGACAAGACGGTTGAAATCAAGGCCATCGCTCGCGAGGCCGGTTTCCGCACGAAAGTCGCGGTCTATTCGGCCAATGAGAAAGTGGACCCAGTCGGCGCGTGCGTCGGTATGAAGGGTGCCCGCGTGAAGAATATCGTCCGCGAGCTGAACAACGAAAAGGTGGACATCATCCGGTGGTCTCCCAACGTCATGGAGCTCGTCACGGAAGCGCTGAAGCCCGCGAAGATTAAAACCCTTTGGCTGGAAGAGAAAAAGAAGGCTGTCGAAGTCCGCGTGGATAACGACCAGCTCTCACTCGCCATCGGCAAGCGCGGCCAGAACGCGCGCCTCACCGCGCGCCTCACCGGCTGGGAAATCAACATCCAGCAGGACACATCGGTGCAGCAGAAATTTGAAGCCCGCCTCTCTGACGCGGCGAATGACCTTGCTGGAAAGCTCGGCATCGACCCTCAAGTGGCGGAGAAACTCGTCAACGCAGGCATGAACGCAGTGGACATCATTGCAGATTGCTCGGCGGATGACATTGTCGGGGCGATAGAGATCGATGCGGCACTTGCCGAACAGATCGTCGCCAAGGCGAAGAACGTGGCTTCCCAATAGCGGAGCCATGAAAACGAACTATTTCCAATTTCATGCCGATCAAGAAAAACAATTCCGACAGCGCCAAGCCCGTAGCGGCTAAGAAACCATCGCTGCTCAAACCCATCACAGGCCGAAAAGCCGCACCTGTGGAGGAACCGAAGAAGCCTGTAAAGGAAGAGGAAAAGCCGGCCAAGAAGAGAATCGAGAAGCCAAAGGGTGAAGTCACCTCGCTGATCGACGAAGACGGCAAAACCAAGCCGCAGCCGAAACTGGTGCGCAAGCCGATCACGGCAAACAGTCGCGCCGTTCTACCGACGATTTCTCGCATCATGTCGCCTGAGGTCGCGCCGGTGCCCGATCCCGTTCCCGTTGCACCGCCGCCGATCCCTGTAAACGCCACCACTGAGGTGAGCGAAAGCGGCGAAAAAGTGCTGCACGTAAAGCCCCCGATCTCCGTGAAGGACCTCGCCGCGGCGATGAACCTGAAGCCTTTCCAAATCATCAAGGACTTGATGGGAATGGGTATTTTCGCGAACCAGAATCAGAACGTCGATGTGGACGTCATTCTGAAAGTGTGCGACGCCCACGGCTGGAAGTACGAGCGCGAAAAACGGGAGAAAGGCGCAGGCGTCCACAAAGAAGAGAAAAAAATCGAGCCGCCACCGGCCCCGAAGGCCAGGGAAATCGAAAAAGCCGCGCCGGACGAACTCGTTCCCCGTCCGCCCGTGGTCGTTTTCATGGGCCACGTCGATCACGGCAAGACGACACTGATGGACGCTGTTCGCAAAACCCGCGTCGCAGCGGGCGAAGCGGGCGGAATCACCCAGCACATCGGTGCCTACAGCGTGAAGCGCAAGACTGCCGACGGCAAGGAACACGCCATCACTTTCCTCGACACCCCGGGCCATGCCGCGTTCACGCAGATGCGCGCACGCGGCGCGAGCGTCACAGACATCGTCGTCCTCGTGGTCGATGCGACCGACGGCCCGATGCCGCAGACCATGGAAGCTCTCGCCCACGCAAAGGCGGCGAAGGTAAAAATCATCGTAGCGATCACCAAGATCGACATGAATTCCGCGAACGTTGACAAAGTGAAAGGCCAGCTTCAGGAGAAGGGTCTCGCACCCGAAGACTGGGGCGGCGACACGATCATGTGCCCCGTTTCTGCGCTGAAGGGGACCGGCATGGATAACTTGCTGGAGTCGATCATTCTCGAAACTGAAATGCTCGAACTCAAAGCCAGCGAGCGCGTGCCAGCGCGGGCCTCGGTGGTGGAAGCGCAAATCGAACAAGGACGCGGCCCAACCGCGACGGCCATCGTAAAGATGGGCAAACTCAAGGTGGGCGATTCGTTCATCTGCGGCGACTTCTCCGGCAAAGTGAAGGCGCTGGTGGACGAGTTCGGCAAGAACATGAAAGAAGCTGGCCCCGCTACACCAGCGAAGGTCATCGGGTTCAGCGGCATGCCGAACGCGGGCGACGAGCTTATCGTCATGAAAAACGAAAAGGAAGCCCAGCAACTCAGCGCTGATCGCCAGGAAAAGAAACGCCTCGGCAAGCTTCAGAGCCCCAAGCGCGCGACACTGGAGAGCCTCTTCGACACCATCGCAGAGGGGCAAAAACCCGTCCTCAACGTCATCGTAAAAGGCGACGTGCAGGGCTCGATGGAAGCGATCATCAATTCTCTCAACCAGATCGAGAGCCGGAAAGTGGATGTCAATTTCGTCCACGCCGCAGTCGGCCCGATTTCGGAAAACGACGTGCTCCTCGCAGCCGCCAGCAACGCGATTGTCATCGGCTTTTGCACGAAAGTGGAGAACAACGCCTCGAACGCCGCCAAGCGTGAAGGCGTCCAGATTAAGCTATTCTCGATCATCTACGAACTCATCGATCAGGTGAAAGAAGCGATGGCGGGAATGCTCGCCCCGGAGAGCCGCGAACAAGTCATCGGCCACGCGCAGGTAAAACAGGTGTTCGACCTTACCAAGGGCGTCGTCGCAGGCTGCTACGTCAACGACGGCCGCATCCTCCGTACGGCCCGCGCCCGTGTGCTGCGCAACCGCCAGCCGATTTACGATGGCGGTATCGCCACACTGCGCCGTTTCCAAGACGACGTGAAGGAAGTCCGCAGCGGCGTCGAGTGCGGTATCAAGCTCGGCGACTACGACGAATACGAACCCGGCGACATCATCCAGTGCTACATCCTGGAGAAGTTCGCGCAGACGCTTTAAGCCATTTGAAAAACCGTATTGCCCGAGTCAATGAGCTCATCCACCGCGAGCTCAGCGATCTAGTCCGAAAAGAGTTCACGTTCGACGCGAAACTCGTGACCATTCAGGAGGTCGATGTCACACCCGATCTCAAGCAGGCGCACGCCTACGTCGGCATCATCGGCACCGACGCCGAGGGCCACAAAGCCGTCCGCGCCCTGAACGCAAAAGCTCGGCATTTGCAGGCCGAAATCGGCAAGCGAGTAACGATGAAGTTCACGCCCAACCTGCATTTCAAACTCGATACCGCCGGCCCGCGCGGCGACCGCGTCATGCAGATCCTCGACGAACTCGGAATGCCCGAGCTCACGGCGGAGGAAAAGAAAGCGTTGGAGCAATAGCCTGGCTGGCTCACCGTGGCGCTTCGCACCATGAACACAGAAAACTGCTCGCTCTCACAAATCGCCGAACTGCTTCGCACGAAGCAGCGCTTCGTCGTCATGTCCCACTTCCGGCCCGACGGCGACGCACTCGGCTGCACGCTCGCCATGGGCCTTTGCCTCCAGCAGCTCGGCAAGGATGTGACCATGTGGAATGAGGACGGCTGTTTGGAGAAGTTCACCTTTTTGCCCGGCAGCGAAAGCGTCTCGCAGCCGAGCGGAGAGCCGCAGAGCTTCGACGTCGCGCTCGTGCTCGACACCGCCGTGAAGGACCGCGTGGGCAAGTGTCTCGCCAGCGTCGCGCATGCCGACGTGTGGGTGAACATTGACCACCACATCAGCAACCCGCGCTTCGGCGACCTGAACTACATCGACTCCACATCGCCTGCGACCGGACAGATTTTATTCGAACTTTTCCGGCAATGCGGACTGCCTCTCACCTACGAGATGGCCGACAATCTTTACGTCGCCATCAGCACTGACACCGGCAGCTTTCAGTATCCAAGCACCACGGCTCGCACTTACGAAATCGGCGCAGAGCTCGTGAAGCTCGGCGTCAAAGTCGGCGAGCTGTCGCAGCGCATCTACGAGAGCTACCCGCGCCGACGCATCGAGCTGCTCAAATCGCTGCTCAACAATCTTTCCTTCACCAGCAACGACCGCGTCGCGAGCTTCTCGCTCACGCAGGAAGTCAGCAAAGGCCTCGGTGTTTTACCCGAGGACAACGAAGGCCTCATCGACACCATCCGCGCCGTGCAAGGCGTGATCGTGGCTGCATTTTTCGAAGAGCTGGAAGACGGTCGCGTCCGCGTTTCGCTCCGCTCCAAGGATGCCAAGCTCACCGACGTCTGCAAAGTTGCACAAACTTTCGGCGGCGGCGGACACACACTCGCAGCCGGCATTCGCATGACCGGCCCCGTGGACGCAGCAAAACAAAAAGTACTTACAGCAATCGATGAACAACTCGCGGCAAATTGACGGTGTCCTCCTAGTAGATAAAGCCCCCGACATGACATCGCACGATGTCGTCGCGATCGCACGTCGCGCTCTGCGCAGCATGGGCGTGGACAAGGTCGGCCACTGCGGAACCCTCGACCCTCTCGCGACAGGGCTGCTCATTCTCACGATCGGCAAAGGGACAAAAATCCAGGACCTCATCATGGCCGAAGACAAGGAATACGTCGGCACCATGAAGCTCGGCGAAGTCACCGACAGTCAGGATGCCGACGGCGAAGTCACCGAAACCAAGCCCGTGCCGGAACTCACACGCGAGCAACTCGACGCCGCCTTCGCGAAGTACCACGGCGACTTCTACCAGACGCCGCCGATGGTTTCCGCGATCAAAATGAACGGCGTCCCTCTCTACAAACTCGCCCGAAAAGGCCAGGTCGTCGAACGCGAGCCGCGCTTCGTCCATGTGTACGCGCACGAAATCAACGAAGTCCGGATTCCCGAAATCGACTTCCGGGTCGTATGCTCGAAGGGCTTCTACGTCCGCACCTACGCCCACGACATCGGCCAGGAACTCGGCTGCGGCGCACACCTTCGCGCACTCCGTCGCACGAAGAGCGGCAAGTTCAGCGTGGAAGGAGCCGTATCCGTCGATGCGCTGAAAAACGGCGACGTGGACGAAGTGCTCAAAAAGATTTTGACCCTCCCGCAAGTGAGCATCCTCCGCG
>JAYSTZ010000787.1:0-5882 GCA_043719365.1 Verrucomicrobiaceae bacterium
ACGTGCGACCATGCGAAGAAGGCCACGACGCGAGTGGTGGTCCTTCACATGAGCCTTGAAGTGCTCGGTGAGTTGGTTGATTCGACCTGTCAGGATCGAGATTTGCACATCCGCGCTACCGGTATCCTTATCGTGTAAGCGCAGAGTTTTGGGTGCTTCAGTTGCCATGTGTATTTATGTAGTTTTTGTAAATTGGGGGACGCGGATAATACCGGGAGGAACTGGGAGGGCAAGGAGATATTCACCGTTTCCAATGGACGCTGTTGCCCCGCCGCGCTTGCGTCGCGCAAGGGGAATCTCCATGGTCCCCGGATGCCTCGAATTACTGCTCGCCGAACGAAATCCGTCGCCGTTGTCGCTGAAAGCCATCCGCCCGTCGTACCTAAAGCACGACGGACGCTGAACTTCGGTGGAAAATGGGAATACGCCCCCGCGCCGGAGTCCGTGGTCGTAAAACCGGATGCGCAGTATGATCTGTTCATCGGCGGGAAGTTTCGTGCGCCAGCGAGCGGCGTGTATTTTCCGACCATCAATCCTGCGAACGAAAAAGAGCTTTCGAACATCGCGCATGGAAACTCGAAGGACGTGGATGCCGCTGTGACTTCCGCACGCAAGGCGCTGAACGGGCCTTGGGGGAAAATGTCGGGAGCGGAGCGCGGCAAGTATCTTTACCGGATCGCCCGCATCATTCAGGAGCGCTCGCGGGAGCTCGCTGTTCTGGAGACACTTGATGGCGGCAAGCCCATCAAAGAATCGCGCGACTTCGACCTCCCGCAGGCGGCGGCGAACTTTTTCTATTACGCGGGCTGGGCCGATAAACTGAAGTATGCGTTTCCCGGTCGCACGGCCCGTGCGGTCGGAGTTTGCGGGCAGATTATTCCTTGGAACTTCCCGCTGCTCATGGCTGCGTGGAAACTCGCTCCGGCGCTGGCCTGCGGCAACACCGTCGTGCTCAAGCCGGCGGAAACCACGAGCATCACAGCGATGCACCTTGCGCGGATTTTGCAGGAAGCCGAACTGCCCGAGGGCGTGGTGAACATCGTCACAGGCGCGGGCGACTCCGGGCGTGCGCTCGTTGAGCATAAGGGCGTGGACAAAATCGCATTTACCGGCAGCACCGAAGTGGGGAAATGGATCGCAAAAGCGACAGCGGCCACGAACAAAAAGCTGACGTTGGAACTTGGCGGAAAAGCGGCCCATATTGTATTTGAAGACGCGCCCATCGACCAGGCTGTGGAGGGCGTCGTGAACGGCATCTTCTTTAATCAAGGCCACGTCTGCTGCGCGGGATCGCGACTTTTCGTGCAGGAAGGAATCTACTCCGCCGTGCTGCGCCGATTGCGCGACCGCATTTCCACGCTCCGCGTCGGCGATCCGCTCGACAAGAACACCGACATCGGCGCGATCAACAGCCGCGCGCAGTTGGAAAAAATCCGCTCGCTAGTTGATGCCGGCGTCGCGGAGGGCGGCGAACTGATGCAGCCCTCATGCACCTTGCCTTCGAAGGGATTTTGGTTTCCGCCATCGGTCATCACGGGCGTCACCGCGAGCCACCGGATCGCGCAGGAGGAAATCTTCGGACCCGTGCTGAGCGTGCTGACTTTTCGCACGCCGGAGGAAGCCGTGGAGCGCGCGAACAATACACCCTACGGACTCAGCGCCGGTGTGTGGACGGAGAAGGGCTCGAAGATTTTCAAGACGATCGGGAAGCTCCGCGCAGGCGTCGTGTGGGCGAATACTTACAACAAGTTCGACCCGGCGTCGCCGTTCGGCGGATATAAAGAGAGCGGCTTCGGCCGCGAAGGCGGCATCCACGGACTCGCGAGTTACGCCCGATTGGAGTAGCTACTGCGGGCGGATCTGGATCATTTCGCCGAGACGTTTTGAGAGTTCCTCCTGCCCGGTTTTCACGTCGTTGAGCCCGCGAAGTGTGTCATCAAGACGCGAGGCGAGGTCTGCGCGTTTCTCGGCTTCGCTGACGACACGGACTTGATAGTGCTCTGCAAGAACGCCGACGCCGGGACCGGTGACCGTGTTGCCATCCACAACTTCCAGCCAGAATTCCACCGTGTCACCCTCGGAAAGAGCGAGTCGCTCAATGCGCCACTCGAAGCGGCGCGTGACGGACTTCGGAGTCTCACCGTCGAGATTGAGATCGAGTATTTTGTGAGGAGTTCCGGAGGTCCAATTCACTCCGTAATGAAGCCGCACTTTCTCCACGCCGAAATCATCCTTCGCTTCAAACGAAACGAGAAACATGGCATTGCGCGTGACGAGTTCCTCGCGGCGCACCGGCCAAAGGATCCGCACGGTCGGCTGCTCGTCGGGGAGGATTTCCAGCCGATGGACCACCGATGCTTTGCTCTCAATCCCCTCTTCATCCACGAGACGAAATGCGAGACCGGCTGACTCGGCAGGCACGTCGGCGATGGCGTCCCACATTTCACCCGCTTGCATCTCTACCTCGCGGATGATCGTCTTTTGGTCCGCAGCGATGAAACGCACCGTCGCAGATTTCAGGCGGGCCTGGCTTTGCAGGCGGAGATTCAGCTTTGATCCGGCGAGCAATCGCAGGTCGTTCATCATCCGCAGCTTCGGCGGCAGACCTGTATATTCGGGCCATATCTGCGAAGCCTCGACTTTCCCGACCGTTGGACGAGGCCTCACCTTCACTTGCGCGGACTTCGTGCGGTTGTCGCCGAGTTCCAGCGTGTAGGAAAAGCTCTCCTGCACCGATTGCAGGTTCCGCGCGAAGCTCGCGGCATTGGGCGCAGTCGGGTCGAACGCGAACTCCTGACGTTTCCCGGAATCCGTGACCATTCGCAGCTTCCCGACCGCCGGAACGACGCCGGCGACCGTGGCGGTGATTCGCAGATCATCGCCGAGCGCCATCACTTTGCTGCCGGTCGATTCCACAATCTGCGTCCTTCGCGGCACCGGCCTCTCCACAAGGACCGCGCGCTGAAAAAGCGGCCACGAGGTTTTTCCCACGAGCAAGCACGCCACCAGCGCGCAGAAAAACAGTCCGGCTCCAATTTTCGCACATCGAATAAAGTGTGCGCGGCTCACGACAGCGTGCAGTGAGGATGAGCGTGCCAGCGTAGCAGTCTCCAAAACCAGCGCCCGCACCAGCACACCGTCGTCTTCGCGCGAAAGCTGAACGCTCGCAATCAACCTGCTGCGAAACTCCGGCAGCGCGGCCTCGATCCGGAGCGCCACAGCTTCATCGCTCGGCCGATGCAACCATCCGCGGAAGCCCCACCACCAGGCGACCACTGCCGCGCCGCCCACTCCAGCGAACATAAAAAGCGCACGCGCCCAGCGTGGAAGCTCGACCATCCAATCCAGCGGCATCGTGATCGTCAGCCACACTACGAGGACCGAAAATGCCATCGCCAGCCCCGTGTGCAGAGCGGCACGCCCTGCGGCTTTCCGCACCAACGCAAGGCAGCGCGCCAATTCCGGCGCGCGTTCCCGGAGCGATTTTTTCTCTACGACAGATTGCACGCACTGTGTGTCGATGGTTCTCCGAAAGGTTTCAAGCTACACTGAACGCAATGCCTTAAATTGAGCGCCGCCATTCCTTTCGGATTGCCTATCTCGCGGCAGCGGCGAAGTTCGCGCCGTGAGCGATGCTGCACCAACTCCAATGTGGTTACGGGTTTTTGCCTGCGGGTCGATCATTGCCGTGGTCGGCGGCATGGTCTGGATTATTCTCTCACCCCCTTCGAGAAGATCGCAACCGCCAGAGCAGCCTGCCGGTGATGAGACGGTCGTCGAAACGGCACATACGAGCGTTCCTCGAAAACCAAAGCCGGACATCAGTCCTGCTTCGCACGTTGCTCTGGCGGACAAGCCGCCTGTCATCAAACAGCCTGCGATTCCACCTGCGGTGATTGCAAAATGGCAGGAGGCCGATGGTCCGGATCTCGCGGTCGCTTTCATCTCCGAATGGGGCGCGAAAGATCCCTCCGCAGCCGCACGATGGCTCGTTTCGCAGCCCGACAGCCCTGCGCGCAGTTCCGCCGCGGAAGCGCTCACGGATATTTGGGCGCGACGCGATTTGAACGCTTCCACAAAGTGGGCGATAGCGCTGTCGGATGAAGGTATATTGAAGCCCCTCATCCTCGATCGACTCGCGGCTTTATGGGCGGAAAAGGACCCGCTCATTGGCGCAGGATACTACGCCAACATTGCACCCGGCGAGACCCGCAAACTGGGCGCGAGCGCGCTTTTCGAACGATGGGCAAAACGCGACCCAACCGGGTTGTACGGCTCGCTCACACGGGTTCCGTCCGCAATCAGTGATGAAGCGCGCACGAGCCTCGCTCCGGTGTTTTTCCCGCGCAATTCCGCGGAGGCGATGAACATCCTCTGCGGCGTGAGAAACAAAGAACTGCGGATCGACTCGATCGGCCAGATGTATGACTATTGGCGGCGCCGAAGTCGCACGTCCGCCAGCGCATGGCTTGCGACCTCGCCCCTCACATCGGACGAGCGCGAACGCGTGTCTGGCGGGCAATAACGCCGTCGCACTGACCATCCAAAAAACAAACAGGCTGGCCCCCATTCCGAGGCCAGCCTGTTTGTGATTTATTGGAGTGCTATTCCGTCCGTGACTATTCCGGTTTTTTCGGATTGCACTTTTCGCAGACCTTGCCGTCTTTCTTGGCAGCTACGCAGCATGGATGTGCGCAATCCTTGCCTGCAGCTTTCGCCTTGTCGCAGCAGGATTCTGCAGCATACGTGGCGGTGACGGAGAAGAGGGCAATTACGCCCGCGAGCATGAGCTTTGTGATGTTCATAGGAAGAAGAAGGTAGCACTCCCTCGAAAATGGCCAAGGAAATTTTTTGACGAATTTCAAATCTCGACGCTGCACTGCGCCACCTTAGCGTCTTTCGGATTTTCCCCATTATTTGTAGTTTCCACAACCAGCGAGTAAAAAACTTGTCGAAACCTGAATCGCCTTTTACAAAAGAGCATGGGCTCGTTCCCAGTTAATATTTGCGATAAAAAGTCTCCGGCAAGGCAGGCAGCACGAAAACCATCGGACGGCGGTGCCCGTTGGGCGTTCGAAACGAGACCTACTTGTCCTTCCATCGAATCGACATCCAACCAGCGACTGGCCCACTTACTGCTCAGTTTATCGCTGAACGTTGCAGTATCGTTACCACTCACCGCATCACAAAACAGCCTGTAGGCGTCACACCTATTAGCGTCGCTCTAAATCGCCCGACAACACTAATAACCCGAAAAGCACTTATGACGCCCCCTCAATTACCAACCGATGAATTTGAGCGGCTCGCCGATCTGATCCAGTATCAGGTCCTAGACACCCCATCCGAGTCCGACTTCGATGACCTCACCATTCTCGCGTCCGAAATTTGCGGGGCTCCAATTGCTCTCATTTCATTACTGGACGAGACGCGGCAATGGTTTAAGAGCAAGGTCGGACTTGATGCTTCCGAGACTCCTCGTGAAATCTCGTTTTGCGGCCACGCAATCCACGGCAGAAATGTGTTCGAGGTGCCGAATGCTTTGAAAGACGAGCGATTCGCAACGAATCCGCTCGTAACTGGCGCACCCGACATTCGATTCTACGCCGGTATGCCGCTGGTGACTCCCGCCGGACACGCTGTCGGCACGCTGTGCGTCATCGATCGCGTAGAGCGAGAACTGACGCCCGTGCAACGAATCGCATTGCAACGCCTAGCCGGGCAGGCGACATCACAGTTGGAACTACGACTCTCAAAGCGAAGGCTCGCCCAGCAATCTGCCTTTCAGGAAACCCTACTTGGAGCCAGTCCCTGTCTGACTGGAACAAGCGACTGAGCGGATTCGCGGGCAAAAAAAGACGGACATAAACGGCGAATTTCACCGC
>JAYSTZ010000788.1:0-2556 GCA_043719365.1 Verrucomicrobiaceae bacterium
TGCCGGAAGCTATATTGGCGCGCTTGACCGAGTTGACTCTAAACAACTGCCCAATAACTGACATCCCCCGCGAATTTTGCCAGCGTGGGTGGCAAGAAAACGTCGCCCGCGAAGTCCACGCCTACGTGCGTGGCCTGCGTGAGCAAGGCAGCGCGGTGCTGAATGAGTGCAAACTCATCGTGCTTGGCAATGGGCGGGCGGGGAAGACGAGCGCGATTAAGGCGCTGCAAGGCGGTCCCTTTGATCCCAACGAGAAGAGCACACACGCCATCCGGTTTTGGAAATGGGAGCGCGAGCTGGTCTTTCCGCCCGGCGGCGTGGTGGAGCAGGCGCGGGTGAATGTGTGGGATTTTGGTGGGCAGGATATTTACCATCAGGCGCATCGTCTTTTTCTGCGGACGCGCGCGGTTTTCCTCGTGTGCTGGAATCCGTGGGAGCAGACGGCGGCGCTGCGTGCAGATGGCGACGAACCGCGTGCGCTTCCTTATTGGCTGGAGCAAATCCACGCGCTGCACAGCGACCCGCGCATCCTCATCCTCCGCACCCATGCAGACTGCGACGCTACGGAACTCGCCGCTCGTGGCATCGCCAAGGTGCCCGACTGGCGCGATACTGTGCCGGAGAAATTCCGCGATCTCCCGAGCATCGCGCTCGGAGCCGCCGCGCCCGATGCCCGCACGGTGGCGGAAATCCACCGTCAGCTCGACGCCGCATTTGTCGCCGAGATGAGCGCGGGCAGCCGCGCCGTTCCCGCTGGCTGGGCTGCCGCCCGCAGGCGGCTCAGTGGTTTGAGCGATGAAAACGAAGCCGCATTCCGTGCAGGCAATCGCCCGCCGCACGCCGTGCTGAGCGAGCAGGAATTTGCCGCTCTCGTGGAGGCTTCCCTCGCCCCGGACGTGACGGCTCGAGACCCGGCGGAAGCACGGTCTTTTCTCCACGACATCGGCGCGATTTTCTACGACGAGCGGCTCGGCGGGCGCGTGGTGCTGGACCAGCGGTGGTTTATCGAGGGCATCTACGCGGTGCTGCGTCCCGGCCCGTTCCGCGAGTGGCTGGAGGAAGGCGGCGGCACATTCACCGCCCGCGATCTCGCTCCGCAATGGTCCCGCGCGGGATATGCGGAAGGCGATGAGCAGGCGGTGCTGCTGAGTTTCATGCAGGCTTGCGAGCAGGCGGCGGAGATCATGCAGGCGGATGAGACGGTGAACAACGAGGCGGTGTATCTCTCGCCATCGCTGCTGCCGAAATACGACGAGGACACCGTGGATGCGTGGCCGCAGCCGCCGGGAACGAGGGAGTTCCGCACTGGCTACGCAAGTCTGCTGATAGGCGCGGATGTGGCGCAGGCATTCATCGTGGCGGTGGCAAAGAAGTTCCTCCGGGGTGGCCGCTACTGGCGTTGGGGTGCCCAGCTCACCAGCCAGAAGCTCGGCGCGACGGCGAGGATCGAATGGAACCCGCATGAGCCGGACAGCTACGGCGGCGAGATTTCGATCACGACTTGGGGCGAGAGGGACGCGGCGGATCAGCTCTACCTAGCGGTGAGGGACTGCATTCAGGCGTTCGTGCCGCATGGAGCATTGCTCACCAGTTTTACGACAGGCCCATTTATTGGGAAACAGCCAATCGTTATCGCCACCTTCCACAAGCCCAAGCCGGATGATGCCGAGGAAGTCCGCAGGGCGCACCCACTGGAAGCCGCGGCCGATGATCGTCGAATCGCGCAAGGCCGCTACCTGAGCTTTTCCATCGCAGGGGAAAGCGCCAAGCATCCCGGAATCGAAGGTGCTCCGACGGCGCTCTTCGAGGCTCTGAAACCCGCCGCCGAGCGCCGAGGGTGGGAAGTATTTTTATACAAACAAAGCACCGACCAGCCCGACGTGGGCGGACTGCTCCGGCGTGTGGGAAAGGGAGACTACGTGGTCGCTTTCCTGAGCAAGAAATACCTCGAATCGGAATACTGCATGGAAGAGCTGTGGCTCGCCTACGATGCGGAGCCGAAGGGCAAGTTTCCGCCGGAGAAGGTGCGGATATTCGGCTTCCCCGGCTGGCGTCCTGCGGATTTTCGGGAATGGATGGCGCTTTCCGAGCAATGGAAAACCACGCTGAAAGCCAAACAAGGCGAGTGGGCTGCGCGATACCAGAAGTTGCTCCCGGATTTTGACAAGGCGAAGGCCATCATCGAAAAAGAACCCGCCCACGGATGGTTCAAGCTGTGCCTCGATGAAGGGGAGATGGAGATGTTTCAGCGAGTGCTGGAAAACTACGCCGCAACCCCTGCGCCGCTCCATTTTTCAGCCGCAAGGGAAACAGACCGTGAGTGGCTGGCGAAGTGGATCGCTGAAATCTCGGGGCGACTAGGGGGCGCGCTTTAGTAGGTGAAACTGCCGGAGAACACCATCGTCGAGTTTGGCGGGCAATTTAAGAACTTGCAGGAAGCCCGCACGCGCCTCGCGGTCGTCGTGCCCTCCGCGCTCGTGCTCATCTTCATCCTCATCTACATCGCGTTTGGCAGTCTGCGGCAGGCCGTCATCATCTACTCGGGCATCCCGCTCG
>JAYSTZ010000789.1:0-5868 GCA_043719365.1 Verrucomicrobiaceae bacterium
TTTCCTCATCACATGAAGCAAACACGCCGTAGAGCGCGTAGTAGTCTTTCGCCGTGACGGGATCGAACTTATGGTCGTGGCACCGCGCGCAGCCGACCGTCAGCCCCATCGTCCCACGCATCACGACATCAATTCGGTCGTCGATGATGAGGTTTTGATCATTCAAAAACCGACGCCCCAAAGTCAAAAAACCGAGCGCCGCGAGATCCTCCTTATCCGCCCCCGAACCCGCGATGTCCGCAGCAATTTGCTTCGTGAGGAATTCGTTGTACGGAAGGTCGTCATTGAACGAACGGATGACCCAGTCGCGATACGTCCATGCAAACGGATACTCACGGCTATCGTTCCCCGCGAGATACCCGCGATGGTCCGCATACCGCGCGACATCGAGCCAGAACCGGCCCCAGCGCTCGCCATAGCGAGGCGAAGCGAGTAAGTGATCCACGACTTTCGCCCAGGCATCCGGTGATGTGTCTTTCAGAAAAGCGTCCACTTCGCTGTCCGTCGGCGGCAGGCCCGTGAGCACAAATGCCGCGCGGCGAATCAGGGTCTGTTTGCTCGCGATCGGGGACGGCGCGAGCTTCTCGGCGTTAAGTCTCTCCAAAACGAATGCATCAATCGGGCTCTTCACCCACGCCGCATTTTCCGTCGGAGTCGGCACTGCGACGGGCTTTACCGGCTGGAAAGACCAATGCGTCTTGGCGACATCCGCCTTGATCTTGGATGCATCCCCCTCAGGCCACGGCATTCCCATTTTCACCCATTCCGTCAGAGCGGCGATTTGCGGCTCCGGCATTTTCGGGGCCTTTTCCGGCATTTTGAGTTCGCCTTCGTGGCGGATGCTTTTGATGAGCGAACTCTTGTCCGGCTGCCCGGCCACCGCCACCGGGCCCGTATCCGCGCCCTTCAACACGCCGGCAAGCGAGTCCAGCCGCAACTCCGCCTTCTGCTTCTCCGGGCCGTGACACTTCACGCACTGTTCCACCAGTACAGGACGGACCTGCTTTTCAAAAAATTCCACCTGCTCCGGCGTCGGTGCGGCAAACGCAGCCCCGCAAAAAAAGGCCAGACTCACTCGTAGTAATATCATTCGCAGAACCAATCCGCATCGCCCCGCACGCTTAGACGTTTCCGTGTGACAGAACAACAACCGTGGGCTTTGCGCCGCTATGGGCATGGATGGGAAGATTCTTCTGGAATCCTCGGTCGCTTCCATCTCCACTCCGCCGCCGCATGAAACTTCTCACCATCCCGATTTGCCTACTTTCGATGTCGCCCGCCCTTTTTGCGCAGAGTGAAGTCGCCGTGACCATCAAGACCCTTGCGGCGCAGATGAAATATGACACGCAGGACTTCATCGTTCCGCCGGGCGCGAAAGTGAAGCTGACGCTCGTGAACGAAGACGAAATGCCGCACAATCTGGTCGTCACGAAACCTGCGACGGATAAAGGCATGGCGCTCGCGCAGACTGCTTGGGCACTGGGCGAGAAGGGCATGGAGCTGCACTGGATTCCGAACGATCCGCGCGTTCTCGCTGCGACGAAAACACTCGCGCCTCATGCGAAAGAAGAACTCATTTTCACCGCACCAACCGAGCCCGGCGACTATCCGTATGTCTGCACTTTTCCCGGCCACGCGGCGGCGATGAATGGCGTGATGCAGGTGCGTCCCGGCGGCGTGAACATGCCCGCTGGACCAAAGCTCACCGATGGCAAGTTCCAGCTTTTCCTAGGAAAATGGGAGATGCTCCCGGACTTCGGGCAGCTCAAGCCGTTGCGCGAAGGTGCGCTGGAAAAAGGGCTCATCGCTTGGAAATTCGATGACTACAAAAACGAATACGGCATCCGTTTCACCGGCAAGCTGGAGGTGAAGAAAGAAGGCGAGCACACCTTCCGCATCGCATCGGATGACGGCTCGCGCATTCGCATCGACGGCAAGACGGTCGTCGCGCAAGACGGCATTCATCCTCCCGGTTCGGGCAAGACGGCGACCGTGAAACTCGCGCCGGGCATGCACGATTTTCAGCTCGATTACTTCCAAGGCGGAGGCGGCGCGGAGTTGTATGTTTCGTGGACCGGGCCGGATTTTTCCGAAACCTGGCTCACGAAAACGACGCTCGATGCTTCGCCGAAAAAGAAGAAGAGCGAGAGCCAGACGGGCATCCCGCTCGTCGTCAAAGATGAGGCAATCATCTACCGCAACTTCATCACCGGAGTTGGTTCGCGCGGAATCGCAGTGGGGCTTCCCGGCGGCGTGAATGCAGCTTACGACGCCGAGCTTTGCAACGTAGCTCTCGTCTGGCGCGGGGCATTTATCGATGCGAAGCGGCACTGGACCGACCGCGGCACCGGCACACAGCCGCCGCTAGGTTACGCGGTGGTTGCACTCGATAAAAACGTCCCGCTAGCCGTCCTCGCCGGAGCCGATGCGCAATGGCCCGCCGCGCCGAAAGACCTGCCTTGGGGCGACTGGCCTGCGGGCTACAAGTTCGGCGGCTACACGCTCGATAAAAAGGGCATCCCGACGTTCCGGTATTCGTTCAACGGCGTGGAAGTCGAAGACCGCATGGAAGCTGCGCCCGCGGCGGCGGCGCACAGCGCTCATACCGGCGCGACCATGCAGCGCGTCGTCACACTTCGTGCGAAGATATCGCCCGAGGGTCTGCACTTTCGGCTCGCTTCCGGAAAGCCAGTGGCTGCGGGGAAAAACGGCGTCTTCCCGCTCGATGAAGGCGTTTCGCTCAACGCCGCCGGCGCGGTTGTTCGCGGCAACGATTTGCTCGTGCCGGTCACTTTCAAAGACGGCGTCGCCCGCATCGAAGTCAGATACGTCTGGAACCACTAATCGAATCCACTTTCCATGAAACGCATCACATTTTCCATCGCCCTCGCAGCCCTCAGCGGCACCGCTTTTGCACAAAAAGGAGCCTCGTCTGCCGACCTTATCAAAGCAGAGCGAGAGTTTTACAACGTCACCAGCTTGCCGATGCCCGAAGGCGAAGTGCTGGAGGTCTCCGGACTCGAAATGCTGCCCGACGGCAAACTCGCCGTCGCCACACGTCGCGGGGAAATCTGGATGGCTGCGAGCCCATCGAGTACCGCGCCGAAGTGGACGCGTTTCGCCGCGGGACTGCACGAGCCGCTCGGCATCTCGTTTCGCGATGGCTGGCTCTGGGCCACGCAACGCCCGGAAGTCACGCGCATGAAAGACAGCGATGGCGATGGAAAAGCCGACGTTTTCGAGACCGTCGCCGCGCCATGGGGAATCAACGGCGATTACCACGAATACGCATTTGGTGCCCGCTCGCCGAAGGACGGATCGATTTGGAACGTGCTCTGCCTCACGGGCTCCGGCGGCTCCAGCAGCCTCTTCCGTGGATGGGTCATGCGCGTTTTCCCCGATGGGAAATCCGAGCCCGTCGCCAGCGGCATCCGCTCGCCAGGCGGCATCGGCTTTGCACCGGACGGCGAGGCGTTTTACACCGACAACCAAGGACCGTGGAACGGCAGTTCGTCGATCAAGCACCTCAAAGTCGGCTCCTTCCAGGGCAACCCGACCGGATTTAATTCATTCGAAGCCGCAGCCAAGCGCGGCATCGCCACAGGCCCGGTGAGCAAAAAGCCGGTCGTGCCAAAGAGCGGCGGCCGGATCGATACCGAGCGCGGCAACGTCGAGGAATTCGTCCCGCCCGCAGTCGTTCTTCCGCACGGAATCCTCGGCCATTCGCCGACGGGATTTTGCTACGACGCCAGCGGCAAATTCGGCCCCTTCAAAGGCCAGCTCTTCATCGGCGAGCAGACATTTTCCAACGTCCAGCGCGTCTTCCTCGAAAAAGTGAACGGCGTTTATCAGGGCGCGGTCTTCCATTTTCTCAGCGGATTTGGCAGCGGCAACATCGCCACCATTATGACGCCTGACGGCGTACTCTACACCGGCGGAAGCGACCGCGGCTGGGGCGCAAAAGGCGGCAAACCGTTCGCCCTCGAACGAGCCGAGTGGAACGGCAAAGTGCCATTCGAGATTCACGAGCTGCGCGCAAAGCCCGACGGCTTCGAACTGACATTCACGCAGCCCGCCGACGCCAAAACCGCCGCCGACCCTAAGAACTACAGCGCCTCCGCTTGGACCTACATTTACCAAAGCAGCTACGGCAGCCCCGAGGTGGATAAAGTGGAGCCCAAAATCCTCTCTGCCACCGTCGCCGCCGACGGCAAGAGCGTTGTGCTAAAACTCGAAAATCTGACAAAGGGCCACGTCCACGCAATCACCGCCGCCGGCCTGAAAAACGCGGACGGCAAAGGACTGCTGCACAACGTCGGCTATTACACGCTGAACGAAATTCCGAAATAATCGCCATACGGCGGTTACGATTTGCCACGCTCAAGACAGTATCCCGTTACCATGATCAAAACCGCAGTATTTATCGCAGCCGCCGTGGTCGCTCAGGCCGACACCGTCCTTATCGAGGCCGAGTCGTTCAAGCAACCCGGAGGCTGGTTGCTCGACACGCAATTCATCGAGAGCATGGGCTCGCCGTATCTGCTTGCACACGGTCTCGGCGAACCAGTGAAAGATGCGACGACGACCGTGGCATTAAAGCCGGGAAAGTGGCATGTTTGGGTGAGGACGATGGACTGGGTCGCACGGTGGAAAACGCCCGGCACTCCTGGAAAATTCCAGCTTCTTGTGGACGGAAAGCCGCTCGCCGAAACGTTCGGAACGAAAGGCGCGAGCTGGGATTGGCATGATGGCGGCACCGTGGAGGTGGCGAAGGCAGAAACGACGCTCACGCTTCACGATCTCACCGGATTTGCAGGACGCTGCGATGCCATTATCTTGAGCAACGATCCCTCCTTCACTCCGCCCGGGATGAAGGACGCGAACGACAGCAACGCTCTGTGGCGGTTGAAACTTGCGGGGCTCCCCGAGAAACCCGCAAACGGCGGAAGCTACGATCTCATCGTGGTCGGCGGCGGATACGGAGGAACGGGCGCAGCGATTTCCGCGGCGCGCATGGGCTGCAAAGTCGCCCTGATTCAAAACCGCGCTGTCCTTGGGGGGAACGGCTCTAGCGAAGTCCGCGTCTGGGCGATGGGCGGAACCCGGCGCGGACTGTATCCGCAACTCGGCGAAATTGTGGAGGAATTCCAAGATTCCGCGAAGCTCTCACCGGGAACCTACGAGGAGTTTGGCGACGACAAGAAAGAGAAGCTCGTCCGAGCAGAGCCAAATATTACGCTGTTCTTCAATGAGCACGTGACTGGCGTCGAAAAGAAAGGCGCAAGCATCTCGGCAGTGACTTCGCTCAACACACTCAGCGGCGCACGCACCCGCTTCGAAGGGAAGTTTTTCTGCGATGCGACCGGCCATGCCTCCGTGGGTTACCTCGCCGGAGCGGACCATACGATTAAAGAAACTGAGCACCTCGGAATGTCGAACATGTGGCGATGGAAAGAGACGTCCGCGCCTGCACCTTTCCCGGACCTACCGTGGGCGCTGACGCTCGAAATGGAGGATTTTCCATATCCTCAGCGGTTTCACGCGCAGTGGTTCTGGGAGAGCGGCTTTGACAAGCACCCGATCCTCGGCCTCGAAGACACGCGCGACTGGAACTTTCGTGCCGTTTATGGCGCGTGGAATGCGATGAAAAACCGCGGAGGCAAGGACCAACACGTAAACGCAAAACTCGAATGGGTCGCCTACGTCGGCGGACCTCGCGAAAGCCGACAGTTGCTTGGTGATGTCATCCTGACCCGCGAAGATATTGCGGAGAAAAAACCGTTCCCGGACGGCACAGTGCCGACGACCTGGGACATCGACCTGCACTACCCGAAGGAGCAGTACGCGAAGGGCGTGGCCGAAAAAGAT
>JAYSTZ010000790.1:0-5866 GCA_043719365.1 Verrucomicrobiaceae bacterium
GCCATGATGTCGAACGAGAAGCGTTCCTCGGCCAGCATGCGGGCGTTCGATCCGAGTTCCGCGAGGCGGGCACTGTCGGACAGGACTGCGGCCCATTGGTCGTCCTCGCCGATGGAGATGGAATTGGTGGCGTCGAGGAAGGGCATTTCGGAAAGGAGATTCGGTGTGATGGCGCAGGGCAGTCGGGCGCTGAGCGCTTCGAGAATTGCCAGTGGGAGTCCTTCAAATTCCGCTGTGTGAAGGAAGACGTCGGCAGCAAAAAGGAAGTCGCGCACGAGGCGCTGCCAGCCGAGACGGCGGACGATTTTTCCAAGTCCGAGCTTCGCCACGTGGGCGTCCCATTCGGGGGCGAGTTCTCCGTCACCGACCCAGATGAAGCGCGCGTTCGGGACGCGTGCGTGGATGCGGGCGGCGAGGTCGAGAAAGACGAGCGGGCGTTTTTGAGGGACCATTCGTCCGACGGCGGCGAGCAGCAAAATGCCGGGCTCGATCCCGAGTTCGGCGCGCTTTGTTTCACGGGCGACTTCGCGTTGCGTGAGGTCGTAGAGTTCGACGCCGTTTGGAATCGCGTGGATGCGGGGCTGGTCGCCGAGGAAGTCGCGAAGGTCTTTTGCGCGCTGCTCCAAAACGCACACGAGCGGGCCGGGATACCCATCCAAGGCACGGCGCGAAACGCAATCCCTCACCGGCGCAACGACGGCGCGGAGATAGCGCGCGCTTTGAGTCAAGTGGATGGTGGCGAGTGTGGGGATGCGGGCGAGCCGCGCGGCGCGGAGGAGGTCGAGACCGTCTTCGAGATTCTGTTTATTGACGTGGATGAAGTCGGGCATGAGAGCCTTCCATTCCCGTGCGATGCGGGCCGCACTGCCAAACGCGAGGAAGCTTGCGATGCTGCGCGTGCGGTGGTCGTAGGTGTTTGTGTAAGGCGAACGCACGACGCGGCCAATCGGCGCGAAGAGCTCGCACAGCTCGTCCATGCGGGGATGCGTGGACGCCCAGAGCGTCACCTCATGCCCGCGAGCGGCGAGAGCGCGACCGAGATAAAGGAGATAGAGTTCACCGCCGCCGCGGGAGCCGCTGCTGCTGCTTGCGAGGAGAATTTTCATGGTGCGATTTCTTTCAATGCCTCGACCCATTTGCGTGCTCCGGCGGCGGGGTGCCAGTCCGCAGCAAGTGTCCGGGACGCTGCTCCGTATCGCCGGGCGAGGTCGGGGCTTTCGATAAAAGCGCGCATTGTTTTCGCGAGCGCGGTGCTGTTTGCCGCGGGGAAAACGAACCCATTTTCGCCTTCATGCACGAGGTCGCAGGCGGCGCCGACTTGATCGCTGGCGATGATCGGGATGCCTGCGCCGATGGCTTGATTTACGACGACGCCCCATCCGTCGTAACGGCTCGGGAGCACGAATACATCAGCCCTTGCAAAGAACGCCGGGAGGGCGTCGGGTGATTGGAAGCCTGCGTATTCCACGCGTGCGCGGACTTCGGCGGGCAGTGCGGCGAGGAGTCCGGGCAGCTCTGCTTCGCGGCCCACGAGCAGTAGCCTTGCGGCGGAGGGGAGCGTGGAAAATGCGTAGAGCAATGTGTCGAGTCCTTTGCGGGCGATCATCTGTCCGCAAAAAAGAAACGTGACTGTGCCTGGCTCGCGCGGCGGGCGACGTGCTTCGATGAATGGCGTGAGTGAGCAGTGATATGGAATGTTCCAGACAGGCACGCCCGGAAATCGCTCAGCGTAGTCCTTGGCGGCGCGAGTGCCGATCGCGGCGATGCCGGAAGCGCGGCGCAATGGTGCGGTGAGGATGTCGTGCGTTCGCGAACGCGCGCCGAGTTTTTCGCCCCAGAATGCCCAGCGTGAACCGCGCAGCCGCGTGCGCATGAGCCACTGTCCGGTGAGGGACATCAGTGTGTTGCAGACGATTACGTCGTAGTCGCGCGGAGCAGGGAGCCGCCAGTTTAGATGCACGCGAGCGTGTCCGAGGTGAAACCAGAATCCCGGCAGGTAATGCTCGTGCGCAGCGAGCGGCTTCTCGGGCCACGGGGAATCGGGCGCGGATTTTTCCATGTAAAACACGCTGAGTTCTAGGCCCTGCTGCGCGGCAAGTTCGGCAAACAAATCGCGCTGATACGGCGACGGCAGGACGGAGACGAAAGCGACTTTCATCGCGAACCAAATCGCATTACGGAGGAAGAAACGGTCATTTTTTGAGCCTCAGTGGTGGCGTTGCAGGGCGGTTCGTTTGCATGGCTTTCTTTCTCGTGTTTCGGCTTCGAAATGCTGCTGCGCGGGCCTTCTCGGCGAGGTATCGAACGAGGTAAGTCCCTCCGACGATCGCCGCTACCGTCGGTAAAAGGGCGGTCGTGTACGTGAAGAGGCTCCGCATCGAGATGACGGCGGCAAAGAACCCGGAGGAATAAATGAGGATGCCGAGCTCGGAGTTTCTAGGAGACGCTAGATGGGACCACCAGCCGTTCATCGCGCCAAAGAAAAGGCTGAATAGAATCACCCCAAAAAAGCCACCCGCCATATAGGCCTCGCCCGTGTAGCTGGCGGAGATGGTGACGTTGCCGGCGTTGCAGTTGAGGGCTTTCTCAATGCTGTTGGAGAGGCCTTCCGGTTTGCCCGGCCAGAGCGCACGGGGGATGGGGCGGATGATTGCGAGATATGCGACTTCGACCCCAAGATACGGGGCGCGATCGGGGAACACCTTGGTGAGCTCGGAGATATTGTAGAGGTTGTAATCAACGTAGAGCGTGTTCTTCGTTTCGGCATACAACTGGTCTTCGCCGGCGAGGTATTTTTTGAGCCCTATGGTCCGGAAATAAATCATGGTCAGTGTGCCGAAAATCAGCAGCGCAGTGGCTGCGATACTCACGGCAATCAGTTCCCATTTCCGGTTTCTCGGCGACGCAAATGCAAAGCCGATGACAAACGTAACGAGGTAAGTCGCGAGGACGTTTCGGGTTCCGCTTGCGAATGCAAGGAACAGCGTGAACAGGAATGTTGCCGTGATGAGCGCGAGCGACAGCGTCCCAAACCGATGCCGCCGTGCAAGGATGATTCCGGCCAGCGGCGGGAGGAGATTGATGAGCATGTTCAGCTCGTAAAGGAGCGCGCGGAAATCGCCGTATTTTCCACGTCCCCACGGCTGGTCGAACCGCTTCATCATGCTGAAGTCGATCCATTTAAAAAAGTCCCAGTTCACTGCGGGCACCACCCATTGGTGCATAAACCCAACGATGAATGAGACCCAAAACAGCGTGACGAGGAAGATCGGTGGTATTTCGTGCGTGAGCACAGATTGGAACGGCTGCTTCTTCGGGTGAATCAAGTGCCTGCCGACCAGCATCCCGACAAACGAGAGCAGCACGAGTTGCGTCGCGGTCGCGGCGCTCGTGGGGTGGGCGAGGCGGTTGAACAAGACCTGCGGGAAAAGAAACTCGAACAGCGTTAGAAAGTAGAACGCAATCATGGCCATGATGTCGGCGCGGATGATATTAGAGAGGCCCTTTCTGAGGTCGAAAAGCACGCTTACCACCAAGGCGAATGCGGTGAACTTTGCGCCGTACGCAGCGATTTCGGAGGGAGCCGTGCCTTGAAGCGTGACGAGCGCAATCGCGATAATCATCACAGCGAACGCTGTTCCGATCGGGTTTGCACGCGGGCAATCGTCCTGTTGCTCTTCGGGTCGTACCGGTGAACGCACAAAAACGCCCGTGTTGCGGTGTGGCGGCTGATTTGCGTTCGGTCGATTCATTTGGGCTGAGCCTTATTAGCAAGACCCGTGCAGGGACGGTCCACCCCTAATTTGTTTTTCCGCAAGGCCCTGCTCGTCAATGCAGGCGTAAAAAGTCGGGCGACGGGCGTCTCTTGCTCTACCGATAGAGTAAGAGCATGAGGTAGGACGAGTTTCATATTGAAACGCGGCGAATGCGAAGGAGCGGCCAAAAGCCCCCGCCAAGGCGAACCTGGAAAATGCAGTTGGGTCCACGGAAAGAACGGAAGTATAGGGAAACCAATACTACGAATTCACGGAGTTTGGATTGATGGTTCGCAATGGAATCGTTGGATCATGCGAGGCGACTCGGGGTCGATTGCATCATTGCCCCGCGGGCTTGTCGGCTTTCTTTCGCCTTTGGGATTTCCCTGGCCTGCACCGCAGCAGCCGCCTGATTTTGTGAACGCTTCCTTGAGGATTGCGATGAACCCCTTTTCGTCTGGTTTCTCGGTTTTCATTTTCAGTTTCGTTTGTTGGTTCTTGGTGATCGGCTAATGAAGTATCTCATCTGCACTCCTGCGCGCTCTCCTCCTTCTGTCCGCGACCACACTAATGTTGCGCCGAGCGGCCGTGCGAAGACCGGGGAAAGAAGGTCTTCCGGCGGATGTGCGCGGTCGTGGACGGGATGGAACAGTCATGTCGAACGTGTGCGATTTTCCACGGAATGAAGACGCGAAGGAAACGGGTTTTCACGGCTTGTTGCGATGGGGTGAACTGTCACGGAGTTGACGGCATTCCGTGGCTTGCGTGACCGCAATGTTGCAGTGCCGGTCTTGTTTCCATGCGGCTCGGACGGCTATTCGCAGAGCCGTGATGAAACCACTCGCTCTCGCGCTCGCAAGCATTGCACTCGGCACTTTTGCCGTGGCGCAAAACACGACTAACATACCCGCAGAACAACCTGTGCAACGCCGTGGAATTCCCGGCGTGACGCGGCCGATTTCCGCAGCGGTGTCGCGTCCGGCCGTCGCCCGGCTCACGGAAAGCTCCATCGTCCTGCCTCCGCTTCCGGAGGGTGTGGAGGAGCTGAAATTTGCCGACTTTTTCAAACTCCCCGTCGGACCGAAAGGACTCGAGCCAGCCGAGCGTTTGCAGTCGCTCGCGGGTAAGAAGGTTCGGCTCGTAGGATACTTCGTTTTTGAAGATTGGTCCACGTGCGGATGCCCTGCGCCGACTGCGGAAGAGCTCAAAGCCAAAGGGCGTCGTGCGCTCCCCGGCTGGATGAAGCATGTGGTCCCCGGACGCGCTTTACTCGCGCCGACGCCGGTGGCGGTTTCGCTCGGGCATTATGGACTCAGCGATGATCTGCCTCCGCAGGTTGCCGCACTGAAGATCGCTTCAAAGCTCGGCGAGCCAGTCTTTTACAAGCCCGGCATTTACGCAGCCACCGGCATTCTGGAACTGACCAATCGCGACGAGAGCGATGGGCGCTCGTTCTACGTTCACCTCAAGGTCGAGGACGAAACTCAACTCGTGCCGCTCGGAAAAGCAGGCGCAAACGCCGCAGCCGCGCAGCAGACCGCAACCCCGTCGGTCGCAGGTCAATAACCACTCTCTTAGAGAACCAACAAAAACAAACCACATACACATGAAACCACATCGCAACATCCTCACCGCAGGCCTCGCCGCTCTTTGCGCATTCGGCGCAAATGCAGACGCCGCCTCGGTCATCAGCCGCCTCACGCCGCCGAGCGCCCTCTTCAGCTTCGGCGACGCAACACCGCCAATCATCGCACGCTTCCTGCCGGGCCAGCGCTTTGATCTTCAATGCACCGTCCGGCCTGACACCGGGCTCACCGTGAGCAGTGTCGCATTCAAAGTGGACGGTACCGCAGTCGCGGGAACCGTCACGCTCACCACCACCGGCCTCGTTGCCGGTCTGCCTGCCGGAACGACTTCCGCCGCAGTGCGTGCGTATTCGCTCGTCACTCCAGGAGTTCACACATTCACCGCAACCGCAACACTCAGCGATGCGAGTACGGTGGTCGCAACCGGCAACTTCGAAATCGTCCGCACGCCGGGTCTCGGCTCGACGAAAAACGTCATCATCATGATCGGCGACGGCATGGGCGCGGCACACCGCACCGCCGCCC
>JAYSTZ010000080.1:0-11744 GCA_043719365.1 Verrucomicrobiaceae bacterium
CTTCTGTCCGGGGCCTCCGAAGCTCGCCTGAACGCTTAAATCAATCGACAGCGAAAACTGATCCGTCTTTCGCTCCGTGCCAATCCCGATAGTGGGGAGAATGAACGCACCCTCGGATTGCCCATTACTAAGGTTGTCGGTTTTCACAACGAACCACTCCACCCCGACAGAAATGTCGAGCGGGAACTCGCGCCAATAAAGCGGGGTCCAAGTGATCGCGGTTCCCACAGTGAGATTCTCACCCTCGAACGTCTGCAACCCGAACCCAATATCCTGCGCCGAGTATTTTCCGTAGCTCGCATACAGTTTCGCTTTCAAACGGTCCGGTTTAACCAAAGCCATTTCATACGACCCATACGCCGACTGGAAACGCGTAGGATCGCTCGTCACGTATTCAAAGCGCAGGATGTCATCAGCATTCCTGAGTTGCTTGTATTCAGCGCCGAGGCGATGCCGCCACAAACCAGTTGCCTCGGTGCCCGTGTTGGAAGTCTGCCCATAGATCGACCATGGCTTTTGCTCCTTGATCAGATAATCGAGAATGACCTTGCCCGGCTCTCCCGCAGCGTTAATCGCTGAATCAACCCGTCGCCCCTCAAAACGATTGAGTCGAGTCAAGTAGTCCTGCAGCGGGCCTTTCTCAATGAGAGCACCGACTTTGACGGGAGACTTATCCTTAATCCAAAGATGTTTCGGATCCTTCACCGCCTGACCGTCAGCCGCCTCGTCATCGTTAATCAACGAGACACTGCCCGCCTTGAAGGGAACCCGCCGGGCTATCGTACGGATATGCTGAACCTCGCTGACCGAGACGGTGATTTCGACATCCGCGCCACTCTTCCAAGGAATCGATCCGTCACGAGGGTCTAGCGGCCATTCCATATAGACGCCAATCACGCCCTTTGCGTTGATCTCCTCAACAATCGCATCGAAAATATCCGAAAGCGCCGCGCCGGAAACCGTCCTCGGCTTCGCTGCATCCGCAAGCGAAAAATCGACTACCTGCACTTTGGATACAAGTTTCGCATTTTGCTCCGCCGATTTCTTGGCCGCTTTCCCTGCGTCCCTACTAGCAGGTGTCTGGGGTGAGGGAGGCGTAGCCTTTTCCGCTTTGGCTGGATCAGTGCCTTCAATGCGCGATACCGGCAACGCCTGGTCAGGGGTCGCCTTGCGTTTGTCCGGACTGGCCGGATCCTGATCATGGTAGTAAACACCGCCGAACTCAGCCAGCTTAACGGTCTTCGTCACCAATTTTTCCGGCGTCGGGAGCTTGGGAAACTGCTTGCTCGCGTTACCCGCGTATTTCACAACGATTTTCCCAATCGAGTACACGGGTTGAGACGGCGCTTTCGCCACAGACGAAGATCGGTCAGGGCCACCAACAGGGGGCGTGGGCACAAAAAGTTGATTCGTCGAATTACCTGGAAGAACACTTGGGTCGTTATCCGGAAGTGGCGGACGAGGTGTCTCCATTGGCTTTTCCGCTCCGGGCTTGTCGGGAGAAGAAGCGGCATCGCCTGCTCCCGCGGCCTTGGGAGCTTCACCTTTCGGGTCCAGCGTCGGCGGTGTAGCCAGGAATTTCACCGCCGGATCCTTTTTCCCTTTGGCCTTGGATTTCGAATCCCCCGACTTCGCGGCTTTCGCCTTCTCTTCCCCTTTTGCACCAGTCGCCTTGGGTTGCGGTTTCATTTCCGCCGCACTCGGCCTCTGTTCTTCAACAGCCAGCGGCAACGGAGTCTGGCCGTAAACCAATGAAGCCGCACCTGTAGTGAGATGTAAGACACAGCGAATGGTCAATCGGGTTTTCGGCATAACGATTATAAGGGCGTATTCGTTTCAATTGGGCTTCCTCACACACACGAAAGTTGTCTGTCAGTGGAGATCGCCTAAAAATAACGCGGCGACTTTTGATCATAACAGGCTCAAAATGCAACGTATTTTTTTTGGCCTTCTTGTAGGTCCGAATTTCGCTGACATTTTTGCTTGAGGCGCGGGTAGATTTCATGCAAAAGAAAGATTCTCGAATAACGACACCCAAGTTCATCATGAAAATACACACACTCCTCTTAGCTTCGTTCGCAACTTTCATTACCGGATGCGCGTCGGTGAAAACAATTGAAGTCGCAGCAGATGGGCAAATGGCGTCGGCCTCTGTTAGAGTCGATGTCGTCCAGGACAGCCCCGCCGTCCAATCGGTGGCTGTAAGCCAGTACTTCCTTCCGGGCAATCCAGTCCGCGTCGGTGCACATCCAACAACGGTGCAGTTCGGCACCACACCTCCAACTCAATCGGTTTCTGTAAGCGGAATGTCTGGGAAAGTTGTCGTAATTGCGCATCTACCCGGTGGTCACAATGACGCCCCTGGGGATGCCGATGCACGCCGCAAGACGATTCCACTTTCTGGTAAATACAATGGCCAGAAGGTTACCTCCACGATGCGGGTGAATGTGTCTCAGGGAGGGATTACCGTGACACCCGTTTCGAAGTAGATTGAGTCATCCCGCCACCGATTCCTGTCGGCCCCGTTGAAGGGTTGCGCCAACTATGGAAAAATGTGGTGATTACACACTCAGGGCTACAATCGGGTGGAGCGAGAAGGCCACTTTCTACAGTGGCTCTGCGGACGGAAAAACTGACAGTCCCAGCCTGCTCATTCGGTGCTCTCGATCCACGGAACGGCGTCACGTTCAGGATTGCCTCCGGGCTGCGGCTGAACAGCAGAATGCGATCGCAAGCGGTTGCCGTCGCCTCGCGCCGATCTTGGATTTTGGCGTAGCGAACAGCGGACAAGCTTACAGAATCACGCTCGGTTACGAGGCATCGCTTGCGGACTGCATCCGGGCAGGAAACGCAATCGACGGCGAATCTTTGAAAATCATTGTGAGCGGTGCGCTTCGCGCGCTCGCCGAATTGCATGACAAGTGCCGCCGGGCGCACGGAAACCTTTCCGCCGGAAATATTCTCCTGGATTCCGCAGGAGAAGTTGTGTTGACCGATGTCGCCCCCCGAGCAAGCGAGGTCTCCTATTCAGACGACTTACGCGCACTCGGCGTCATCATCTACCAACTCGTCCGTCGTTCTTTGGTCGTCGGGTTTCTTGCACCACCGCTTGAACGTTCAGCCGAGTGGGAGGATGCCATCCCTGATTCCGCCGACGGTTGGCGCGAGCTCACAAACCGGTTGCTCTCGACAAAAAAACAGGACGGGAGCAGTGCCATTCAAAAAGCTCAGAAGGATTTGAAATCGCTGGACGCACTCGGTGCCGCCTTAGCTGCACATGTTCCTTCACCGGGAGGAGGCGGCATGTCCACGTCGGGCACAGCGCTTCAAGGACGCCCTGGTAAATCCCGCCGAAGGAAGGCTCCAAAAGTCATCGCGGCCGTGTGTGTCCTGGGGATCGTTGGTGGTGCAGCGTGGAAGCTCGCCACCCCGCCGCCGCGACCTGTTGAAGAAATCATAGTCAAGCCATCCATCAGCATGGATGAACTCAAGTCTTTACTCCCAAAGGCCAGCGGTTCCGGCGGAGAACCGCCAATCCTGACCAGACTCAGAAATGCGAGCAGCCCGTCTGAAATAAAGTTACTACTGGTGAATGAGTGGGATACACCGCAGGCGCTGAAACAGATCTCCGAAGATTGGCGCACTAAGCCACGCAATTGGAACACGCTGGCGAATGAACTGGCGACGAAAGCCGACCTCGATCCGAATGAAACCAACACTCCCGAACAGCTTGCCGAAGCCCTCAAAGACATCGGGCGAGCTGGCACCCTGCTCGCAAGCGCGAAGGGCGTTGAACAGCAATGGAGGGGAGCGACAAAAGCATGTGAGCAAATCAAGAAACTCAACATCCCCGGACTCCCGGACTTCACAGAATGGGCCGCCTTCCAAGTGGGAGCCGCTCCGGATTTGTCTGCGGCCAGTCAAACCGCCGCAGCCTCTGCGCTCACGCTCAATAAGTTCGCGACGACCGTGAGCGAAATCCAAGGTCGTATCGTGACAAAGACTTTTGCGGATTTTTCAAAATCAATCAACAGCTTCCAGAACACTCCATCGCCGGAAACGTGGCCGGAATCATGGCAGACTGCGATTGGAAAATCACTTCGTCCTGCAAAAGAAACTTTCGAGGTATGGGGTTCCGAATTTAAGAAGATCGAGATCCGGATCGGGAATCGCAAGTTGGAAGAGAGAAAGTCTTGGCAGGATAAACTGGAGGAAGTGCGGATTGCATCCGCAAACGCGCTGGAGAGAGACAAGGACGACATCACTTCTCGCATCAGTGCACTCCGCAGTGCGATCCCCGATCCCCTGGAAGACCTCGATCGCGAGTTCCGGGGTGCGATCAAAAATTTCAGCGTAAGCTTTTCCACAGCGCCCGATTCGGTGGCCGCCGTTGACCTCGTCCCCAAATTTAAAGCTGCGCTCCAAAAAATCCTCGATAAACCGGAATACGCGAACTCCAAAGGCACCATTCTGAGTCATTACCTCGGCAATGATTTAGCGGATCTCTACAAACGGTTGGACGCCGCCGCTAAAACTCCGAACGAACTCACTTTGAATTTCGCAGAATCCCCTGCCGGGAAATGGGAAAAAAAACCCGGGATTGCGCCAAGCCCCACAAGCGCAACATGGATTTTCAAGGGCCGTCGCGGGACCGCAGAAGTCACTTTTCATCAGTTGACAGGGCTGGGTGTCGCGATGGCCGAAACCGAAACACCACTTAGCTTGGCGAGGCTATCCGAAGTATATCCCAGCCCCGCTTCCCCCCCCGGAAACGGCCCCCTTGGGTTCCGCGATTCCAACAAACCCCGGATACAAGACAAATGGTTATGGTTGGAGGCCGATGCTTGGTGCAAGGAAGTGAGGTCGAAGAGCACCGAGAATCCTGAGGCTATTCTGAATTTGAATGTTGACCCTGAAGTCTGCCCCGTCACTTGGATTAACGCGCCAACCGCGTGGAAGACGGCCAGAGCACTTGGATGTCGCTTGCCCACCCCGTCTGAATGGGAGGCCGCACAAAAGGAATCGTTGCAAGCACTCGCGCGATTGCGAGGGGACACCATGAAAAAAGCCGAAGCAAAGATGGGGGAGTTGGTAGGTACATCCTCGGTCACGGCCATCGGGCTCGATCCAAACGCGTTTGAGGGCTATCAAACTGTAACTGGGAAGGACTTCAACGGGAAAACGGACGACAACCAGTTCCTCTGGTTGGACAACGTCAGGAACGCCAAGTATTCCAACGGAAAGTTCTTCCACCTAGTCGGAAATGCATCCGAGTGGGTGTCCGATAGCGAAGGTGGATCGCACTTCGTGATCGGAGGATCCTGTCTGACCCCCGACAACAAGTTGATCACGCGCCTGCTGCAAAAACGCCCACAAGGCGAAGCATCGAAGCAATACTGTGACGTCACGTTCCGTCTCGCCGTCTCGGCAACTGACGGCTCGGGAAACGCTGCTCTCAAGGCTCTGCAAGACCTGGCGACCGACAAGCTGCCGAAAATACTGAACAAAGGACCAATCAATCCGTAGATCTTTTCAATTCCCCGTGAAAGCTCGCTCGCCAAAACGGAACTACATCGTGTAATCAATCACTCGACTCCAATTCGGCCATTCAATGACTGTCACAAACTACACACCTGAAGAGCACTTGTGGGCCTCGAAGACCGCAATGACCCTGCGAATCCGCCAAGCAGATTTTGCGGACCAACCCGAGGAGGAACGGCGCGCGCTTCTGGACGATGCCGTCAAGCAGTCGCTCCAGCCGATCGTCCCCGACAAAAGGCCGCGCTACATTCGTGCGCTCGCCGAACATTTCCCAACTGGAACCATCACCGTCGCAAAACCCGTGGAAGCTGAACCTACTGATAATTCGCCCGAGGCCCTCGTCGATGCGCTCGTCCTGATCGCACCGAAACTTCCGAAAAGTCTGCTCGCCGAATTCGGCATCCGGCTTCAGGAAGCTGGATACATGGAGATTAAATCCACGACTTTGATGGATGCTCCGCCGGATGAATTGGCGCAGTCGCTACCAATCGATCCGCTTCTCCCCATCGACCTCCAGCGCCTTTACCGAATGTTCATTATTTTCGCGGATTACTATCTAGGACTCGAAACGATCATCTGGCGGACATGGCAGGAATTGACCACCGGTTCCCCGATCCGTCGCGAGACAGGAAGCCACGCGGACGTGAAAAAACTCGCTGCCCGATACATTCAGGGAGATCGCGAAGTCGCTGCGGACCAGCTTCGCAAACTCGTCGATAACACCCGCAAAGTCATGGGCGGTCTGCTTGGCGCAATTCCGGCTGGGTCCGCTGCGTTTTTCGAGCGCTTTCACGCGGAGTTTTCGCCTGACAAAATCGCCGCTCTGGCGAAGAATGACAAGAGTCTCGGAGGTTGGACGGACGACGCGAAGAACTGGAACAAGTTCAAGAAAATGATGGCAGATCAAGAAGGACAAATCTTTGAGGAAAAAATGTATGAGGCCATTGCGCGGAAAGCGGAGGCCCTCATGCTCGGCACCAATCGGAAAGAGATTCCAAATCAATGAGTATTCAAATCCACTGGCATGAGGGCTTGTTCCTTCAACCACACCACCTCCAAAGGTTTCAGAAGAACCTCTTCGACCTCGTGGAGCAAGGGCGCACGCTGCACATTCCGTATGCATACGGCGTGCTCGAGATGAAGCTCAACTACGACGATCTGGAGAACAAGCGCATTCGCTTCGACAAGCTTCGGGTCATCACACGCAGCGGTCTGGAAGTGGATGTGCCGCGGAATGCGGATCTCCCGATCATCGACATCAAAAAAGCGTTTGCCGAGCGTCCGGGTGGATTCGCCGTCGCGCTGGCAATTCCGCTTTGGGTGGATGAACGCGCCAATACGATCGAGCCCGGAACGAACGCCGACCCACGCGCCAAGTTGATTTACCGGGCCGTCGAAAAAGAATACTCGGACGAGAACACGGGAGAGAATCAAAAGCCCGTGATGATCCGCCGGATCAATGCGCGACTCATTCTCGAGAACGAAGACGACTCGGACATGGAAGTTTTACCGCTTCTCCGGATTGTCCGTTCAACGAACGAGGAATCCGGAATTCCGCGGCAGGATCCGGACTTCACGCCGGCCTGTATTATCGTAAGTGCGTCGCCCACATTGCGGGACATCGTCCGCGATTTGAGCGCGCAGCTTGAGGCCAGTCGTCGGGAGCTCGTCGTGCAACTCACGCGCGGCGGCACGTTTGATCTTGCGAGCCTTCGCGGGCTTCAGTTTGAGCAAGTTTGGCGTCTGCGCACGATCAATCGCTACGCCGCGAAAATGCCGTCGATGGCAGCGGCGCCGGGAATCACTCCGTTTGAATGGTACCTCGAACTCCGCGAACTTCTCGCTGAACTTCTCGCGCTTTATCCGGCGAGCACGGACTACGACGTCACGCCTTACGATCACGATAATCCGGCGCTGAGCTTCCGGGAACTTTCGGACAAAATCCGCAAGTATCTTCGCGGTGCAGTCGCGCCGAGTTTCTGGAAACTCGACTTCAAATCCGAGGGCCAATGGCTTGCCGCGAATTTCGAAGACAAACACTTCAGCGTCCCGACCGATTACCTGCTCGGCATCCGGACCAAGCAGGACGCACGCGGATTGGCGGAACTGGTGGAGAATCGCGACGAATTCAAGCTCATGCCGAAGAGTATGATCGAACGCGCCTTCTTTGGTCTCCCGATGAAAGAAGAGCGGCATCCCCCGCTCGAACTGCCGGCCTCGGCAGACTTGCATTATTTCCGGCTCAATCGCACCGAAGGAGCGCGCCACTGGGACTTGCTCCAAAAGGAAAAAGCAGCCTGCATCCGCTGGCCGGAAATGGAAACGTCTGATTACCAAATCAGCCTCTACATGGTCGTCCCATCAACCGCCGAGAACTCCAAATGACACTCCTCGAAGCCTGCGAACCACTCTTCCAATACATCTGCCGCCTGAACCGGGCGGGGCGGAAATCCGCGAGTTTTGAATTCGCCTCCGTAAGGTCCGAAGTGCTCGGGCTTTTCGAGGACATCAAATCCCGCGTCGCGTCCGACTTCAAACTCGCCGCTCTTTTCAAAGCGGTGGAACTGCCGCTCGTTTTCTTCGTCGATTCAATGATCGCGGAGAGCAAATTACCGTGCGCAAAGCAGTGGCAAAAAGAGCGCCTCGCCTACAAGCGGGACGAACTCGCAGGCGATGAAAAGTTCTTCGATCTCCTCGATGAAACGCTTCGCGACACGAGCGATGAAGCCAGCGAAAAGCTCACTATCTACTACACCTGCATGGGACTCGGATTCACCGGCTTCTATTTCTCCCAGCCCGAATTCCTGCGCAAGAAAATGCAGGACATCTCGCTTCGGATTCGCAGTTACATGGAAAGCGATTCCCAAGCGCGTATCTGCCCGGAGGCGTATGATCGCACAGACACACGCGACCTCGTCGAACCGCCCACAGGTCGCGTTTGGTTGATGCTCGTTATCTTCCTCATCTGCGCGCTCACGGCGTTGGGGTGCAACATGTACTTCTTCTCAAAAGCGACCGGCGGACTGAAAGATTCGCTAAAAGTCATACTCGAAAACGATCCCGGAAAAGCCCCGAAAACCAGTCCAGAATAAACGGCCATGCAACAGTTCCTTGAATTACCGCCCGCAATTCGAAACACGATCGCCCTGCTTTCCTGCACGAGTATTGTAGGCGCGGTATCGCTATTCGACACCAAACTCGCACTCATCGTCGGCATCGGAATGGTCCTGCTGATCGCGGCCATCGCGTGTTTTTTCGCGATCCGCAGTTTCCTACGGAAACGCCGCGCGACCTCGATGGCGAGTGAGCTCAACCAGCATTCGTCCAATGCTCCAGCCGGAGTGAGTGATGCTGCGGGACGCGCGGAGTTGGACCGTTTGCGCCAAAAATTCCTCGAAGGAATTTCAAAGTTTGGCGATGTCGCGAATACCTACAAATTTCCATGGTACGTCGTGGTCGGAGAGCCGGGCTCGGGAAAGACTGAGGCAATCCGTCGATGCAACGTCGGATTCCCGCCTGGGATGCAGGATGAACTGCAGGGTACCGGTGGAACCATCAACATGAACTGGTGGTTCACCAACCAGGCCGTCTTTCTGGATACCGCTGGCAAGATGATGTTCAAGGACGTCAAGCCGGGCGAAACCAGCGAGTGGAAAGAGTTTCTCCAATTGCTCTCGAGGAACCGTCCGAACTGCCCGATCAACGGCCTCATTTTGACCATCCCCGCAGATGCGCTCATCAAAGACATCGACAACAAGCTGCACGAAAAAGCTTCGCGAATCGCGCAGCAGTTCGAGGTCATCCAGCGCACGCTCGACATCCGATTCCCCGTATTCGTAGTCATCACAAAGTGCGATCTTCTCTCCGGATTCCGCGAGTTCTTCGACGATTTCGCGGATGTGAACAGCGTCAATCAAATGCTCGGCTGGTCGAACCCCGAAGACCGCGATACGCCGTTCGCACCGGACCGCGTGACGGACCATCTGGGCACCGTGGTGGATCGAATCAAAAAACGCCGCCTGAGCATTCTGCGCGATCCCGTCCCTCATAGCGGCGACCGCCGGGCGGACGAAGTGGACGCGCTTTACGCGCTGCCGCAAAGCTTTCAGCTCATCGCACCGCGTCTGCGGATGTATTTGGAGAAAATCTTCGTCGCCGGACCATGGTCGCCCAAGCCGTTGTTTCTGCGCGGCATCTATTTCACCAGTTCCATGCGCGAAGGATCGGCGCTCGATCAGGAACTGGCTCTCGCGCTCGGCATCACGACCGACAATCTTCCCGAAGGCAAAGTGTGGGAAAAGGAACGTGCTTATTTCTTGCGCGACATTTTCACGGAGAAAATCTTCCGAGAGAAAGGACTCGTCACTCGCGCGACTGATACAAAGAAAATGCTGCGCACCCGGAGCCTCGTGCTGTGGGGAACCGCGAGCCTTCTTTCTCTGCTGTTCGTCGGATTCACGCTCTACGCTTACCGGCAGTTTGCCGACAGCATCAAACAACACAGCGACCTTTGGACAACTGCCAAAGACCCCGCCGACTGGAAGGCGCATTACGGTAACTGGAAGCCCATCGTTTCTCCCGACAAGCCCGGCGACACGGTTGTGAAGTATCGTGGTGTGGAGCCACCGCTCAAGGTGGGCTCAAAAGATGCGTCGCTCTTGGCATTCAACACCCAACTGAAAGACATTGCGCAGAAGCCAATCGACACCGGCTGGGTCTATCGCCCGATGCTAAGGGCTGCGAACATCGATACAGACCGACTCGACGCGCAGCGTATTGTTTTCGAAGCCAGCACGATTTTCCCGATAGTAGAAGCTGCGCGAAACCGGATGCTCAACGAAAAGCTGGAAGGCTCCGTGGACAAGGGCGATTCCGTCGATACCCGCTTCGACCGCGAGGCCAAGGCACTGCTGGCGCTCATCCGAATCGAGGCTGACAAAACCGGACCGACGAAGGGCAAAATCACCGATCTTCCCGATACGGTATTCACTCCCCTGCTCCAATATGCAACCGCCACTCGCGTGCCTGCATCCGAGGAATCGACGAACCAGTTCAAAGCGGCGTTTGAATACACCTACACGCAGAATCCAAAAGGTGCTTGGGTGCCGGCGCTCTTAGACAAAGGTGCCGCGAGCCTTGCTGCGAATAAGCCGATCGACGTGGGTCTGGGCCGGCTCTTGCAACTCGGCGCGAGCAGCCTCGACAAGCAACGCTCGGCCGCTGCGGATGTCGCAAAGCTTCGCGACGATCTTCGCGCATTCCGCAAGGTGGAGGAGGATATGAACTCGATCTCGAAAGGGCTGAGCTCGATGGAGGAAAAGGACGCGAAACTGAAAGAACAACTCGGCAAGCTCGCGGTTTTGAAGACCGCCATCGATCAGCGACTCGAATCCGAACTGCTCGACCATGCAGCGCCATCCATAAAGGGCGCATACACCAAACTCGTCACTGATAGCAAAGCCCAGTCGAGCGCGAGATTTCAGCAGATCCGCGACGCAGTGAAACCGTTCGTCGAACACCCGACGGCGAAGCTCTATTCCGACGTGGACAAGAGAATCGCCGAAGAGCAAGCGAAACTCGAAAAGAGCCTCGAAGGAACGTTTGACGCTGAGGAGCAGAAAGAATTTGAGGCACTCGACGCGTACCTTGCCGACTACCAGGACGGAGGACTCGCCAGCCGCGTGTACGCGGGGCGCTATGCGACCTACAAGAAAGCGGAGGAAATCGCGAACGGCAAAGACTCCATCGAGGGTCTTGTCGGTTCGGGATGGAAGGAGTTTTCGACGATCAAGAACTCCATCAAAGACCTCCGCGGCGTCCTCACCGCCCGCCAGCCTGACTTGTCGGCGGCGGCAGCAAAGACGAAGCCGCTTCCAGACTTCTTGGGACCATGCAACCAACTTCTCGAAAGCGGAGAAAAGCGGCGCCTCGAAGCACTAGTTCAGGCATACGTTCAAGAGAGCGCAAATTCTGTGAAAACAGGACTCTTCTCCCCGTTCGTAATGACCGCGGACAAGGCGCCTGCCGGGTGGGCGCAAACCAAGGCGAAGGGACTGATAAGCTCGTGGGAAAAGGACTTTGGAGCGGAGGCATACGCGAGCATTTCAGACTCCGCCAAATCACGTCTCTCGGGCCTGAAAGAAAACCTGGAGCGCATGAAAAAAGCACCCGAGGATTTCGAAAAAATCAGCAACGCAAACAAG
>JAYSTZ010000791.1:0-15404 GCA_043719365.1 Verrucomicrobiaceae bacterium
GCTGTCGCTGTTTGAAATGAGCACGTCGTAGATCGCAGTCTTCGTTGTCGTGCGGACGGGCAGGACAAAATACGAAGCCCACGACTCGCGGGTGCTTACGCCAACGGGCACGATGGCCGCATCGTCGGTGCGCGGGAAGACAGGCTCCACACCGTCGCCGCGGTTCGCTTTCACGCGCCAGCGGACTACGCTGCGATCGGCCTGACCGGGGATCGTCGCGGTGAACTGGTTGTTGCCTAGCGCGGTCATCGCGACGCTGGTGCGCGGCTCGCTGTAGGCGGTAGCGCCGTCGATTGCGTCGATGAAATATTCGAGCTGCACATTCGTGAGGCCCGCCGTGTTTGAGAACTGCGCCGCGACGCGAACGACCTGTGTCGCGCGAATCGTCGCACTGTCGTCGCTCTGCTGCACCGCGCTGTAAGCGACAACCACCGGCTTTGGCACGGACAGCGAAACGGCGTTTGCCGCACCGGGCGTCGGTGCGCTTCCGATGGGCGAGGCGAGCCAGTTTGCGGGGTCGTTCGCTTCTGCGTTCGAGCTGACGCGCTCGAGCGAGCGGCCTTTGTATTGATAGTTGGCGGAATTGAGCAGCGTGAAGTCGTCGCCTGCGCCGAGCGCGTCGGGGCTGTTCGGCCACGGGAAGTCGCGGCTGTATTTTACGGTATCGACGACGATGTTCGACTGGTCTTTCAGCGTGATGGTGTCGCCGCTGTTCGTGAGCGTGCCGGTGAATGGTCCGAGCACGCCGACGAGGCCAGCGTAAACGGTTTGCAGGCGCGCCGGGTTTTTCGCGATGACCAAATATCCGCCTGCGGGAATCGTCGTCCCGGCGGTGAATGCGTAGTCCATACCAGCGGTGAATTTCCAGCCCGTGAGGGTGATGGGAGACGCGGAGACGTTCTTGATTTCGACGAACTCATGCTGCTCTTCCGTGAGGTCGATGAGCGGATTCCCGTTCACGTCAAATGCGGGGAGTTCCACTGGATGATAGTGGATTTCATTGATGACTACGGTGCGCGTCGTCGCGGCGGTCGTGGTGAATGTTTGCGAAGCCGAGGCCCACACGGTGCCCGCCGCATTTGTCGCCTGCGCGCGGTAAAAATACGTGGTGTTCGCCGCGAGTCCGCTGAGGGCTTTTGCACATGCGGCGGTCTGTGTGCCGGGGAGAGTGATATTTGAAGTCCACGAGCCCGCGGTGTTTCCGCCATCGGTCGTGCCGTAGTAAAACTTCACGACCGGCGGGTCATTGCCGATGGTCGTCACCGTTCCGCGCATCGTGGCGGAAAACCCGTTCACGTCGGTGGCTGCGTCAGTCGTGAGCGCAGGCGGTGTCGCGCTCGGCGTGGTGAACGTCGCCGAGGTTGGAGCCCAGGCGCTGCCTCCCGCGTGGGTGGCAAAGGCGCGGAAGAAATACGGGGTATTCACCGTGAGGCCGGTGAGTATCGTCGTCGCCGATGTCGCCACCGCACCGAGATTCACGCTGCTCGCCCAAGAGCCCGGCGTCGTTCCGCCATCCGCCGGTCCGTAGTAAAGAGTGAGATTCGGCGTCAGCCCGCCGGTCCCGACGATCTGACCGCCGATCGTTGCACCGGACGCGACCACATTCGTCGCCGCGATGTTTGCAACCGTCGGCGCGCCATTTGCCGTCGTGAAAGTTCCTGCGGGCAGCCCGTAGCTGTCGCCGCTCGCATTTTGCGCTCGTGCGATGAAGTAATACTGGGTCGCCGCCGTGAGCCCCGCGATGTTTGTGGAGAAAGCCGAATTGCGTGTTCCGAGCGCGACGTTATTGGTCCAGTTCGCAGGCACACTGCCGCCATTAGTGAGCCCGTAATACATCGTCACCGTCGGGTCCGGCGAGCCGACTTGCGTGAACGCGCCGCCGATTGTCGCGCCGCTCGCAGTGATACCCGTGGCCGCCGAAGTCGTGACGATGGGCGCATTGGGATTTGTCGTGGTCGCCGCAGCATAGTGCGCCGCCACGCGAGACGCCGACAACGCTGTGCCGTAGTAAGCGACCTCGTCGATATTCCCTGTGAACCAAAGGGCGTTGATGTTTGCACCAATCACAATGTCCGTATTTGCCGACATCGACACCGAGTCAGCAGCCGACGTTTTTGCAGCGCCATCGAGGTAAAGGGTGATGTTGTTTGACTGACGAACATACACGACGTGATGCCACGCATTCGTTGTGGTTGTCGTGTTTGGGAGCCCGCCATTGTGCCAGCCTCCGATGTCACCCGCGCCGGCGTTGTTCGCAAAAATCCCGAAGTCGATTGAGTTCTTAAAATTGAACATGTCTCCGCGCCCGGTGACCGTCGTCTTGTACCAAAGCTCCACCGAGAAATCGCCCGCCCCGAGATTAAACGCGGCATCGCCCGGCATCCGCACGCGCGAGTTCGTGCCGTTGAAGAGCGCACACGTCCCGAGGTTTGGGAAAGCACTGGTTTGCCCGAGCGTGCAGTTTTCGTAGATGCCGTTTTGCGCGACGCCAGCGGAGTCCGCTGCGGTCGTGCCGGTCGTTTCATCGAACGACCAAAACGCGATCGGCGCATCTGCGGAGACGGATGAGTTGTAAGTGGCATTGCCAGCGTGCAGCGACAGCGCGAGGGCAAGGAATGCGAAGAGACGGATCGTCATGTGCGGAAGATTCATGGAAAGGAAAAGGTGGTTCGACGATTGGGACGATTCGTGAGTTTCGACGCGGTCGCAAGCGGATTCTTTTGGAAGCCGGGTGACTCCGGTTCGCGGGCTACTTTCTCCGGGCTTCCGATAATTTCACTTTTAATCACACCCGGGGGACTTCCCACTGTGGTATGGGGGCAAAAAACGGGGCGATTCGACTGTCGTCGGATCGCCCCGCAGTTTGAGAAATTAACCTGCGGCTCTATTTCGTCGGGGCGGGAGTCCCGCCGCCGCCCGCTTTTCCGTTCGGATCACTCTTCGGATCCGTCGTCCATAGGATGACAGATTGGTTGACGTCAGCATCTGGTGCCCAGATGATCTTGCCCGTTGAATCGAGCAGATCTTTGCCAGCAACTTCCCGCGCGGAACCGTCGAGAAACGAGATAACTCCTTTTCCGGTGTAACGTGCGACGAAGGACTTGGCGTTGCCTTTTGGGGCTCCGTCGTAGTCTTTCTTCGAGATGGTGTCATGTGCCCGCTCTTCTCCGGGGAGTCCTTGCTCGATAAATAGGACGGTCCTGGTCGCGTTGCTCAGGCCTTGGAGGCGGACTTCGTTCTTCTTGTCGTCCTTGTCCTTGCGCTGAAGCTTGCCGTTGATGGCGACCGCAAAGAGCGGCTTCTGCATCTTTTTGCTTTCCGGATATTGCGCACCGGGAATGTAAAGAATGCTTTCCTTCGTGTAGTAGGCAGCGGTGCGACCTTCATTGACGAAGTCGGCCGGCGATTTACTCCCCATGAACGACGGAAGAGCGTTGTACCATGCTTGTGCCTGCTCAGGTTTGCCGATATTGCTCCAGTCTTCCTTGCCGGCGCCATCTTCATCGGGCAAACGCCCATCGTGTTGGCTGGCATAGTTGGCAGCAGCACTTGCCAGATTCCCCATCGTCTTCAAAGCGAGCGCCTTGTTGGCGTTTTTCTTGATCTTCGCGAAGACGGGAAGTGCAATGGCCGCGATCAAGATAATGATGGCTATGACCACCAGAATCTCCATCAAGGTAAACGCCGATTGAAGGCGGAGCTTTGAAGTTGAGGATTTAATTTTCATGTTTCTAGTCTGTTCCGAGAGTGCGGTTCGGAGCTGTCGAGGTGAGCAGAACGCGATTGTTTCCGTTCACTTGCTGAATGGCCGAAACCAACTCGCCGGATTTGTGTTCCGGCTTCAGGCAAATGTTGTAGCGAATTTCCGTCATCATACCCGCTTGGATGGATTCCACCGATATGATGTCGTGCCTCTCAAGGAACTTGTCGAAGATCGCATTGAATGCAACGTCGTAATTGATGTCATTTGTGACACGAATGCGGAGGAAGTGACTTGCGCGGTTCGGTGCGAACCAGTTTCCGCGGGAGAAGTAGTAAATAATCGCGATGATTACCGGCGTAGTTGCCACGCACATTCCGTATTGACGGGCACCGACTGCAAGGCCGGTCGCCATCGCCAGAAAGATGAATCCGATATCTCGTGTTTCATTCACCGTCGCCCGGAATCGAATGATTGAGAAGGCGGCGAACATACCGAACGCAGATGCCTGCGCCTTGTCCTTGTCGCCCGTACGGACTACCATGATGATGGCAGTGACCACGGTGCCCAGAATCATGAGCAAGTGAACGTAGTCCTGCGACAATTTGGCGCCTTTGAAGGTAGCCCGATATACTGCCGCAATCGCCGCATTGAGAACGAATGAAAGGAGGATCGCGAATAGGATCTCGGGAAGCCCTGCATCGTTGGACGCAAAACCCAAGGTAGTTTGGAAAAAGTCAACGATTCCGGTGAGCTTCATTTCATGAAGCACCTTGAGAAGCGGGCCGAGTTTTTCCGGGTCGTAGTCTTCTGCTGCGGCGTTTGAGGCCGCATTAGCGAGCGTTGGTAGTATGGATTGCAGCATTATTGGTAGTGTCTTGGATTCGTTTGATTGCGGAACGGCACAAGCCGTAAATTGGAATTAGGATGCGATAGGGAGCGGTTTTCTCCAGTTGGGGGCGAGCATGGCCCGGAGGACAGGATCGCTCCGCTCCAGAGCGTTGCAGTATTTCGAGTGACTCTGAAGTTGGCAACCTGTTTTGGCCAGCAGCACGCTGAGCCAGTAGGGAATCGTGCCGGTGATCTTGACTTCCAAGACAGAGACATCCGGCTCGTACATGTAGTTTTCCGGCTTGAAATTCTTGTCGTCCGGGGTCGGGTCGAGGTTGTCGAGTCGGTAGGCGATTCCAGTATCGTAGGTTACCCGCAGGTCGCTGGCCGGATCTTTGGCGGCGTAGGCGCGGCGGTCATACCGCATCGTCATGACAGGTTTGAAGCCCCGTCGAATCACAAGGTCATTGATGATCTCCTCGCAAGTCCTTAGATCGACAGGGTTCAGAGGGATGGTGGGCATTTCACCACGACCGACCTTCAACGCTTCCTCCAAAGGCATCCGAACACGACGTTTGACGCCGCGGCCTTCCTGTTTGTGTTTTACCTCAATGAAGACGGTCGGGGGAATTTTTCCGCCGTTGCTCCCGTAAACACGGACGCGGAACTTGCGCCGGTTCTTGGAGCCACGGACCTTTTCCCAGTAGCACTCGCGCTCGTCGTTATCGTAATAAAGGGAGACGATCGGGTAGTAGGCCGTCTCATCCGCATTGGCGTCGGCGCACAGTTCAGGCTCGAGCGTCTCCATTAAACGAGTGCGTGTTTCCTCGTTGATGACGAACTTCATCTCGAATCGGTCTAGTCTTTGAAAGCTCACGGGCGGAATCTATTTCTGTTATGGGTTAAATTGTATCGGTAAATCGGGGGCGGGTTTTTCGGGATCTCCGCGAAGAAAATCAATCACGTTATTTGCAGAAAAGTAACATTTTTGCCGAAGTCGTGATTAACTAATTTTCCGTTACCTCACGTTTTACCGCTGGACGCCCATTTCTGATTCCTCATTTCCCGCCAAAAAATTCCCGAAAAGATCGCAGGAGGCCGCCGGGCGGTTTCTGCTCGGGCCTTCGCAATCCGCCCTCCACGGCAGGGGGATCTTTTTTTACCTGGGCGGCATCGGCCCGCTGGCTCTCTCCCGGCTTGAATCCTTGCGCCGGGTAGCGTTCGGTGCCTGCGCGTTTCATCACATCCACCCACACGGGAAGGGCCAGGGTAGCGCCGTAACCTTTTGCAACAATCGTCGCCGGTTTATCGAGGCCGACCCACACGCCGCAAGTCAGGCTCGTGGTGTAGCCGACGAACCACGCATCGTGATAATCGTTTGTCGTCCCGGTTTTGCCGGCGGCGGGTAGTTTCCACCCGAGATCCTTCGCAGCGGCAGCGGTGCCCCGTTCAAAAACCTTCGCGAGGACTCCCGTGGTGGTGCGTGCGACATCTGCGGAGAGTGCAGGAAATTTCACGTGCGACGCGCGATAAATGACCTCGCCCTCGGAATTATCGATGCGCTCAATAATGAAACTCTGCCGCCGTAATCCGGAGTTTGCGAGGACGGTGTACGCGGTCGTCAGATCCTTGAGCGTCGCGCCAAATGCTCCGATGTACGACACCGGTGCGAGCGGCATTTCTTCGAGGCCGACGGCGGCGGCGGTTTTTTGCACTGCTTCAAGGCCAGCCCGTTCGCCCACGCGGACGGTCATGGTATTGCGCGAGCGGATGAGTCCGTCCTCCGCCGGGGTCATACCGCCGTATTTGTCGTCGGAGTTATCGGGCGTCCAATTGGGGGCTCCTGCGATTTCTCCGTGGCCGATGGCTTCATCCGAAATGAGCGTGGATGGCGACATACCTTTCTCGAATGCAGCGGCGTAAACGAAAGGCTTAAACGTCGAGCCGATCTGCCGCTTTGAATCGAGCGCGCGGTTGAATTTGCTCTCGCGATAGTCCCGTCCGCCGACGAGCGCGCGGATTGCGCCGCTCCGATTGTCCAGAACGACGACCGCGCCCTGTAGATATTCCGTCGATTGCTCCGCCTGCTGCATTTCTGCGGTGAATGCCGCCTTTTTAAAATGGACGTAACCGGGCTTCGTTTCGATTTTCGTCAATTGCCGGTCAAGCGCACTTTGCCCCTCGCTTTGCAGGGCCGGGTCGATGGTTGTGTAGATTTTCAGGCCGCCCTGATCGCGCTGGTCGTCGTCGAGCAAGATGTCCAGATCGCGCATGACGGCATCCATCGCGTAGTTTTCCTGCGTTGTTACTTTTTTCGCCGCCGCTATTTTCAAAGTGGATTTTTTAGCGGCATCGATCGTTTCCGGCGGGAGGTAGTATTTCTCCCGGATCCAGTCGCAGTCACTGCTTTTCATTCGCTCCAGAACCATGTCCCGCTCGGCGATGGCGCGCTTGAAGTTTGTAAACGGCGAGGCTTTTGTCGGGGCGCGGATGATTCCCGCAATCATCGCGGCCTCGCTGAGCGTGAGTTGCGAGGCGCTCTTGCCGAAGTAAACCTTGCTCGCCATCTCGATCCCATAGACGCCGCTCCCGAAGTAAATGCGGTTCATATAGTGCTCGAGTATCTCCTTTTTCTCGAAAGCCTTCTCGATGCGGAACGAAACGAAGACTTCCAGAAGTTTCCGGTCGATACTTTTGCGCTGTCCGAGAGCGTCGAAGCTATTGCGCGCCAGTTGCTGTGTGAGCGTGCTCCCGCCCTGCTGTTTTCCCTGCGCAGTTCTCACGACCGCGCGAGCCAGCCCCATAGGGTCCACGCCCCAGTGGCTGAAAAAACGCGTGTCCTCCCGCGCGAGGAGCGATGCCACGAAGAGCGGAGACACCTCGTCAATTTTCACCGGAACACGATTTTCGCCCTGCATCCGGCCCCACACTTTTCCATCCATGTCGTAAACGGTGGAACGCTCTTTCATCTGCGTGACTTCGGAAATGTCGTAGCGGGACGCCCGCCAATAGTAAAAGCAGAGCACCACAGTCACCAGCAGACTGGGCCAAAGCACGAGTTGCAGGAAAAGGCGCTTCCACCTGAAGTGTGGGCGAGGTCGGTTGCCGCTGTTGCGGCGAGTAGGTTTCGATGAGCGGCGGGCCAAGGGCAAAAATACAGCGTTCCCTCATACCATTGCCCCAACGGCGCGCGGAGTCCAGTATCCATTCTGGAGGAGGATTGCGAAGGGTGTGATTAAAAGTGGAACGGAAGCGCGACGCGCGACGGTAGTAGGACAGCCTTCTAGGCTGTCGGAGTGGGACGGGCTTCCAGCCGGTCCAGTTTCCCCCTCATCCCTTCGCAAAGGCCACCGCAAAGGCTCCTTCTTGTCGGTCTGGACGGGATGGAAGCGCCATCCCACCCCTACAGGCAGGGATGCCTGTCTTACTACAGCAGCATTCCACATTTAATCACACCCGATTGCGAATTTGAACGAGAAATTCAGTTGTTTCCCGCGATTCCCCCGTTATTTTGTTCTTACTACCAACCGAAATGAAACCTCTCCGTCCACAATTTGCATTCACTCTCGTCGAACTCCTCACCGTCATCGCCATCATCGCGGTGCTTATGGGACTTCTGTTCCCGGCGATTGGCGGAGCCAAGGATAACGCGCGGCGCGCGGAGGCCGGCACCATGGTGCGCAATATCGTCAATGCTTCCAAATCTTACTTCAACGACTACGGAAAATATCCGCCGATTCCCGATGCGCTCGTGGAGAAGAAAAGCTCCGGCGGGGCCAACAGCAGCGGCGGCGACGAGAGCTACTATGCGTTCGGCGATGTGGAACTTTCTGCCGGCAAAGTGAGAGTCAGTAACAGCGAGATCTTCGATGTGCTCCGCGGAATCCCGCGTGGAAAAAACAAGGACAACTTGTTGAACCCGCGTCAGCAAAAATACTTCGAGGGCAAAAAAGCGGCCGATGTCGGGCTCCGCAAGACCCGCGGCGGATTTGCAGATGGCCAGGAATTTCAGGAGCGTCAGGGACGTCTCTACGATCCTTGGGGTGCCGAGTTCTTTGTGGTCCTCGATGCCGATGGAAATGAAGAGCTTGATATGGGCGACTTCTACACGGACTTGAACGCCGCGAGCGACGTCGGTGCAAAGCTACGCTTCAGCGCAGTTTCGTTCTGCATCGGCAAAGACGGCAAGTTTGGCGGCAAAGGCTACGAGACGTTCCGCAAAGCGGGCGCGCCAAACGAGGCCCCGGACGACATTGTCTCTTGGCAATAAGGCCGCCGCTTTTTTCGGGTGTGATTAAAAGTGGAAAGTAGCCCGCGAGTCCCGTCGCGGCAAAAGCCAGCCGGCGAAGCCGCACGAAACAAAAGTGTCGCTTCGCGAGTGGTATTGAGCCGCGAAGGGATTGCCTTTCAGGCTACCTCCGGTTCGCGAGCTACTTTGCGCTCCGCGCCATTCCGCTTTCAATCACACCCACTTTTTTCAGATGTGCAGAGAAATCCCTTGCGAACGGAAGAGAAGCCTCTTAGATCGCGGGCGGACGGATAACTGAACTTGAAGTCCTCTTTCTGCACTGGTCGCTGGTGTGGATGGAAAGTGAGCTGCCATCTCTCGGATTAAGCCCCGTGGGTGGTAACGGCGACGCCAGCACAAAACGGATCCAACCGAGCTCTACGGCTGCGGGTCTCACTTAATCAAATACCATCCAACTCACTCAAATTCGTGTAAACCAACGCATTCGCGCGCGAGAAGTCCGCGTGATTGTGGCCTCCACCGGCGAACAGCTCGGGGTAATGAAAATCCAGGACGCACTTCGAGTCGCCCAGCAGCACGGGCTGGACCTTGTCGAAGTCGCCGCCAACGCCAACCCTCCGGTTTGCCGGATTGTGGATTTCGGCAAGTTCAAATACGAACTCGCCAAGAACGAGAAAGAGAAGAAGTCGAACGCGGCCTCCAAAATGAAGGAGATCAAGTTCCGCGTGAACATCGACAAACACGATTACGATACCAAGCTTCGCCATGCCGAGGAGTTCCTCGACAAAGGGAACAAGGTCCGTGTCCTCCTCCAATTCCGAGGCCGCGAAATGGCCCACAAGGAAATCGGAATGGCGCTGGTCAAGCGCATCGAGAACGATCTCGTCGAGATGGGGCACCCGGAATCCATGCCGAAGATGATGGGAAAGAACGTCATCATGACGCTCGTCCCGCTTCCTCCGGCCAAGCGCAAACGTCATTTCTTCAGCGACCACGCTCTTGCTGTGGATGAAGTCGAAGAAGAAGACGACGACGAAGACGACGAGGACGACGACGCGGAAGAGGGCGAAGAGTCGAAAGACTAACGCTCTATTCGCAGACGATTTGAAAGCCAGACAGGCAACCGCCGTCTGGCTTTCTTCGTTTGCGGGGAATGATTGTTTAGTCTCAGCCCGGATATCCACCAAGCTCCCGCAAGCGCTGGGCCGATGCCGGTTGCGCGGTGCCGAGTTCCTGCGCGAAAAGTGAGACGCGGAATTCTTCGAGCATCCATCGGAATGCGTCGCGCTTGTCGGCGGCCACGCGCTTCTCCCAGTCGGAAAACGGCGCGAGCTGGCGTGCCTTTTCCTGATCTTTTGCGGGGCTGATAGCCGCCCTCTCCGCCCGCACTTGGATCGCTTTCAAGTAGCGCTGGAGATGTGTGACTTGAGCGTAAGGCGTGCGGGCGAGGAAGTCCGCCGGGAGCACGCGCTGCACGTCCTGCTCCATTCCTGCGTAGCGTTTCGGGCTCGCCAGAATCGTTTGACGGAGCAGCAGCAGTTGGCGCGTCCAGTCGCCGAGTTGGTAAGTGAGGCGCGGAAGTTCGCGACGGGCGGTTTCTACGAGAATTTGAAATCTCGCGGCGGTGAGGGGCAGTGCGGGGCTGAGCGTCAGCGTGTGATCGAGAAGATTGCTAAACGCCGATGTTTGCAGGATTTCACCCGTGACGAATGCAGCGCTGGGAGCGGCGAGTTTTGCGCTCATTGCAGAAAGCGCGGTTTGGAAATTGGCGGTTTGCTTCTGTGTGGCGGGAATGTGCTTTGCAAAACCGGCGAGGTCTTTCCTCAGGCGCGCTAAATCCGTGGCGAGCACCAGTTCGGCAAGCCTGCGCACTCCGCGAACCGACATAGCCGCGGCATCTTCCCGTTTGCGGTAAAGGCGGATAGCGACGGACTTTTCCAGCGGCTCGATGCCCGGATATGCGAGCAGGGGAGAGCCCGCGATTTGCTCGACCACGATGGACTCCGGCAGGTCGCCGAACGACCAGACGGTGAGGTTCGTTTGCTCCCAGCGTTTGGTCGCGGCGCTCCACGCTTTTGTGTGCAGGTCGTGCCCATCGACTTCCGCTTGCACGGTCGAGAGTACGCGACCCGAAGCGAGAGTTTTGTCCGCGTGGTCGATGACTTCGACGCGCGGCTGAAGATGTGCCGGAAGGCTGTTAGGTGGCCAATCGCCGGCCTGCACGGGGACGCGATACTTCCGGCTCAGAAACGCCGCAAGTTCGGTGAGAAACTCGCCGCGACCGGGCGTGAAAGTGTTCGCGACTTCGGTGATTTTCGGCTCCAGCGGCATCAGCGGTTTCCTCACGCTTTTCGGTAGTGCGCGGAGCAAGACGCCGATTTGTTCTTCGCGCAGGCCGGGGACCATCCATTGGATTTGGCCGCTGGTCAGTTGTGCGGCGGCGGGGAGGGGGACGCGCACGGTGACGCCGTCGTTTTCCTCGCCGGGACTGAACGCATAGACGACCGGCAGGACGGTGTTTCCGAGCGAGACTTTGTCGGGGAAGAGTGTCTTGTCGAACGTGGTGTCGTGATCTCCGACGAGGTCGTTTTCCGTCGCACACAGGAAGTCGGGCTCCGTGACGATGCGCTCGCGGACGAGCTTGTTCAGGTCGTGTACGGACGACACGCCCTTGATTCGATCTGCGTAAAAAAGGAAGAGCGATTCTTCCAAATCATGCGCCCTGCGGCTGCGGACGCGGGTGAGGGCGTTCGCGATTTTCTCGCAGAGTTTCGCGTTCTCAGTGAAGAAGCGCAGCGGGATGTGCGCTTCTTTCGCGACCAGCGCGCCACGGATGAAAAGCTCCGTGGCTTCCTCCATGTTGATGCGACCGTAGTCGATGAGGCCGCGCATAATTTCCAGACCGTGAACGAGCACGCGTTCCACGCAGAGTACCCGCTGCGCTTTCGCGCTCCAGTGCGGATCGGAGTAGCGATGGCTGCAAAGGTGCGGGCCGATTTCCAGCACCCACTCGGGATGAATGCCTGCCGCCGTGCGTGCGAAAAGTTGCGATGTTTCCACAATCTCGCCAGCAACAATCCAGTCGGGCTGGCGGATTTTTTCCTCCTTAACGGGCTTGCGGCTTTTCGTCTGTTTGTCGCGGCGTTCGTAGAGGTTAGAGCCGGGGAAGAGCGTGACGATGCGGTTGCCGGCCGCTTTGTACGTATTCTTTTCGGTGCGCTGGGCGATTTGGCCGAGTAGTCCGGCGAGCACGCTGCGGTGCATTGCGGCGTAGTAGTCTTCGGGTTCCTTGGGATTGCGGTCTTCGATGACGTCGGCGAGTTGCCAGTGGATGTCGCGCCATTCGCGCATCCGGGAAATCGAAAGGAAGTTCGATTTGCAAAAGCGCCGCATCGCATTCCCGCCGCCGCGACCCTCGGGGTCGGGCGCATCATTCCAAATGTGAAGCAGCGAGAGAAAGTCGGAGTCGGGATCGGCGAACGCGCGGTGTGCCGCTGCTGCGGCTTCCTTTTGCTCCTCGGGCCGCTCGCGCGGGTCGGGCACGCTGAGCCCCGCCGCGATGATGAGTAGTTCCGGCAGCACGCCTTCCACCCGCGCTTGCAGTAGCATCCGGCCCAGCGTCGGATCGACGGGAAGTCGCGCGAGTTCCTGGCCGAGCGGCGTGAGGTCGTTCGAGTCGTTGATTGCTCCGAGTTCGTGCAGCAGCGTGTAGCCAGCGCTGATCGCGGCGGCGTGCGGCGGATTGATGAACGGGAACGTCTCGATGTCGCCCAGCCTGAACGCCTTCATCCGCAGGATGACTTCGGCGAGATTCGCCCGCTGGATTTCCGGCTGCGTGAACGGCGCGCGCGCTTCATATTCCTCCTGCGAGTAAAGCCGTACACAAGTCCCCGCCTGGATGCGCCCTGCGCGGCCGGAGCGTTGGTTTGCGCTGCTTTGCGAGATGGCTTCCACCGGAAGTCGCTTCGTTCGAGTGCGCGGATTGTAGCGGCTGATGCGGGAGAGTCCGGCGTCGATGACATACCGGATTCGCGGCAGCGTGAGCGATGTCTCGGCGATGTTCGTCGCCACGATCACGCGTCGTCGCGGCCCTGGCGAAAAGATGCGCTGCTGCTCTCCGGCGGGCATTCTTCCAAAGAGCGCGATGACCTCGAATCCCGCACCCAGACTGCCTTCCAGAATTTCCCGCGTCTCCCGGATGTCCCGTTCCGTCGGCATGAATACGAGTACGTCGCCGAAGTCCGACTCGATGAGCGCATTCTCCGTCGCCTGCACGGCGGCATCGACGTAGTGAATATCCTCACCGTCCGCGATGGCCGGTTCGTAGCGCACTTCCACGGGGAACATCCGCCCCGACACCTCAATGATCGGAGCGCCGCCAAACGCTTCGGAAAACGCAGTCGTATCGAGCGTCGCGGAGGCGATGATCAACTTCAACTCGGGTCGCTTTTTCAAAAGGCCGCGCAAATAGCCGAGGAGGAAATCAATATTCAGCGAGCGCTCGTGCGCTTCGTCCAGCATGAGCGCCGAGTATCCGCGCAGCATCGGATCGGACTGAATCTCCGCGAGGAGAATACCGTCCGTCATGAACTTGATCTTCGTGTCGCGCCCCGTGTCGTCGTTAAACCGCATCTTGCAGCCCACCTCGCGCCCCCAGGTCACGCCCAGCTCCTCCGCCACGCGGCGCGAAACGCTCATGGCCGCCACGCGTCTAGGCTGCGTGCAGCCGATGCGCCCGCGGTCTGCCAACCCCGCTTCGAGGAACATTTTCGGGATCTGCGTCGTTTTCCCCGAGCCCGTCTCGCCGGCGATGATGAGCACCTGATGCTCCTGGATCGCGGCTAGAATCTCCCCACGACGAAGACTGACGGGAAGGTCTTCGGGATAGCGGATGTTGATCAATTACTTCGTCGGGACAAAATCCACGACCATCGGCTCTTCGAGGTGCGGCTTGAGCACTTCGACGAACGCCTTGTGCGCTGGATCGATCAGATACGCATCGCGGTCGGCGGCGTTTTTGAAGGTGACGATCCAGCAGTGGGTGAAGCCCTTGGATAGGCCTTCGGGGCTGGAGTTGGTGCCGTGCTGGAAATCCTGAATCGTCGGGATTTTCGCCTTCAGTCCAGCGAATGCGGTGACGACTTTTGCGACATCCTCCTTCTTGGCGTCGGCTTTGAACTTGAAGTGGACAACGTGATAGACGGGACCGTCTGCGGCGAGTGTGCTCATAGAAAATGCGGCGAGTGTGGCGAGTGAAAAAAGAAGCTTCATCTTGCGTGAGTGGATGCCCCGCGCACCGGAAAAACTCAACCTAAAACCAAGATCCGCTTGCCCGCCGCAGCGCGTCCCGCTGTTCTCGGGGCGTAATGAGCACACTCAATTTCGCAATCATCGGCACCGGCGGCATCACTCTGCAAAACCATCTTCCCGGTCTCGCACTCTGCAAAGACGTCCGCGTCTCGGCGCTGTGCGATACGAGCGAGGCCACGCTGGAAAAAGCGCGCGCGCAAATTGGCGATGTCGCCACCTCCACGAATTACGAGGACATCGTGAAACGCGACGATGTCCACGCCGTGATCATCGCCACGCCGAACATCGCCCACAAGCCCATCGCGCTCGCGGCGATTGCGCACGGAAAACATGTGCTTTGCGAAAAGCCCATCGCCATGTCGGCTCCGGATGCCCGCGAAATGGCTGAGGCTGCGGACCGCGCCGGGGTGCGGCACATGACGGCGTTCACCTACCGATTCGTCCCTGCGATGCGTTATCTGCGGCATCTCATCGACAACGGCGAGCTTGGCCAGCCGTATCACTTCCGCTCGTGCCGGTTGCAGGATTGGGGCACGCGTAATCTCGGTTGGCGGCAGGTAAAATCGCTCGCCGGTACTGGCGAACTCGGCGACATGCTCAGCCACCGCATCAACTTCGCACTGCACCTCATCGGCCCGATGAAGCGGATGGTCGCCAACGTCAAAAACCTCACGCCGATGCGCGGCGGAATGCCGAACGACACGGAGGACTGGGTGGCCATTCTCGCGGATTTCGTAAACGGTGCGACGGGAGTTCTGGAGAGCTCCAAACTCGCCAGCGGACGCAATGAATCATGGCGCTCACTCGACTATGTGGAGGTGAACGGCAGCGAAGGAACGTTCGAATTTACCACCGGAAAATGGAACGAACTTCTCTTCGGCAAAGTTGGTGGTCCCGGCATCGCACCGCGCGCCGTGCCTCGCGAATTCTGGACTTGGCCGGGTTCGCCGCGTGATCCCGGCGTGGGCGATCCGCTCATCACCTTCCGCTACGATCAGGCCTTTGAATTTGTGGACGCCATCCGCTCGGGGCGTCCGTGCGTGCCGAGCTTCCACGAAGGCGCGGCTTCGCAAGCGGTGATGGATGCCGCCCTGGAGTCTGCGCAGACCGGGAAGTGGATCGACCTTACGGCGTAAGCAGACGCTCCCACTCATCCTGCTTGAATCCCGTCGTTCCGCCTTTCGCGGTCAGCAGGAACGGTCGTTTCACAAGGTTGCCGTTGCCGGCCAGAAGCGTGAGCGCCTCGGCTTCGGTGAGCTTTGGCAGACGGTCCTTCATATTCAGCGCCTTGTAGTCGAGTCCGCTGGTATTAAA
>JAYSTZ010000792.1:0-2550 GCA_043719365.1 Verrucomicrobiaceae bacterium
TTCAAAATCCGAAGCACCAGAAGTTGTTCCGAAACAGGACGATGACGCGCAGATGAATCTTTTCTGATCCATGAACTACAGACCCTCTGGAGAGTTGGATTTCGTGCTCGGATTGAGCAATGCTAAGGATTGGGTGTTCGTGGGAGCATTGGGGACCGAAGAACGTAGCCTCGCGGCTTGGCTCCACTTGCGGAGCCTCGGAATCAAAGGAGAACACCGGCTGTTTGAGATTCGGGACGACCCCTCGGACTACTCAGTGAGGAGTAAAGAATTACTCGCGATTCGCAGGACTCAGTTTTCCGCTGAGGGAGGCAGTGGCTCTTCGATTCGCCAAATGTCGCTGCTTGCGCGGATGAGCGACATTAATGAGATCGTCGAGGAGATCGAAAAGCTCGGTCGCCCCATCATTCTCGATATTACCTCCCTTCCAAAACGGTTCTTTTTTCTGCTGCTTCGAGCATTTTCCCGCTGTGACAACTTGATCGTCACCTATACCTCGCCGGACAGATACGAAGAGAAAGATCCCCTGAGCCAAGGAGCCGTGAATTGGACTCACCTTCCCGGTTTTCCAAAGCTGCGCGATGGGAAGGAAATGCTGATCGCGAGTGTCGGGTATATGATTGAGGGGCTGATTACGCATTCGCGAGGAATCAATAGCGGCCCAAGAATCAACGTGCTCATTCCATTTCCCGCTCCGCTTACGGCCCTCCGTCACTCGTGGGAGTCCGTCTGGCGTTTGGAGTCGGAGCACACCAAGTCTGCGGCGCAGACCAAGAAATTCGAGAACCACCGGGTGGGCGCAACAGACATGTCACTCGCCTTCGATCGAATCGTTTCGCTCACTCGGGGAACAAGTGAAATCCCAGCATTCGCTCCGTTCGGACCAAAACCGATCTCAGCGGCGATGTGTCTTTTTGCAAGCCAGCCGGGATATGAGTGCGCCGTGTACTATCAGCAACCGCCCATTTATCACCCAGACTATTCGGTAGGAATTCAAGGCGGCGACCGCGCGAAGGCAGTGAAAGCGTATTGGGTAAAACACGACGGCGAGAATCTGTATCGGGTGACTTGATCGCTTAAATTACCGACATTGCAACACGCGCTGACCTATGGCTGCCTCAAGTATCGAATGGACCGAACTCACATGGAACCCGACGACGGGTTGCGATAAGATTTCTGCGGGCTGCAAGCATTGCTACGCGGAGATCATGTCGCGTCGGTTGCAGGCGATGGGGGTGCCGAAATATGAGGACGGGTTTGCGGTGCGGTGGCATAAGGATGCGCTCGATATTCCGCGCTCGTGGCGCAAGCCGAGTGTGGTGTTCGTGAATTCGATGAGTGACCTGTTTCACGACGATGTGCCGCTGGCTTTTATCCAGCGCGTTTTCCGCGTGATGAACGAGTGTCCGCAGCACGTTTTCCAAGTGCTGACCAAGCGGGCGGAGCGGCTGGAGAAAATCGCGTGGAAGTTGAACTGGACGCGGAATATCTGGATGGGCGTGAGCGTGGAGAATGATGCGGTAACGTGGCGGATCGACCATTTGCGCAATGTCCCGGCGGAGGTGCGGTTTCTCTCGTGCGAGCCGCTCATTGGTCCGCTCAACAGCCTGTCGCTGGCTGGGATTCATTGGGTGATTGTCGGCGGTGAAAGCGGGACTTCTCCGCGCCCGATGTGCCCGGAGTGGGTGACTCAAATCCGGGAGCGTTGCGCCGCAGAGGACGTCGCCTTTTTCTTCAAGCAATGGGGCGGTCGGAACAAGAAAGCCGCAGGGCGGGAGCTGGATGGCCGGACGTATGATGCCATGCCGCCACGGAATACACCGCTCGCCGTCGCTCGGGCATAACGAGTGGCCGTGCGGAGCGAGATTGTAAATCGCGCCTATTTTCCGCTCGCCAAACGCGTCGGGGCGGCTACTTTCGCGCTCGAAAAACGCAACCTCTATTTCTAACTCCTATGGACCGATCCCAGCAGAATTTTCACAATATGACGCGCACTGTTTTACGGACGCGCATTGACCATCCCGATGCGACGAGTTCGCCGGCGGCGCTGGTTCGCTATTTCAATCGGGTGGGCGAATTGGAGGCGGTGCTGAATGCGAGTCGCCGGGCGCTGGGGATCGGGCTGGCTCCGGTGACGGAGACGAAGAATTTGCTGAAGGAGCCGGCGGTAATTGCGGTTTGCTCGGTGATGGGGATGGTGGAGGCTCATGCGAGCGAGACGGGGAAGACAAAGCTCGCCTTGGAGGCGCATGTGGTGCCTTCGGATTTTGCGGGCGGTGAACTGGATGCGGCGAATCAAATGCTGAACCTGCTTCAACTCATCACGTCGCCCATTTTGACAGTGCTGAAAGCGGACCACGGGCTGACGGATGCGGCGCTGACTGAGGCGCGGGGAATGGTGGATGAGTTTGCGAATGCAGTGGGCTCGCCGCGCTCAGCGTTTGCGAATCAGACGGGGCATCAGGCCATCATCGACTTTGTGATTCCGGAGATTCGCCGGGTGCTGGAGACGCAACTCGATCCGATGGCGCGGCAGTTCGATTTAAAGCC
>JAYSTZ010000793.1:0-2550 GCA_043719365.1 Verrucomicrobiaceae bacterium
CTTCCAAAGCGAAGCCGAACTCCGCAACCTGTGGAGCGCGCCGGATACGCGGGCGAAGCTCCTGCAAGGTCTGGCCGACAAAGATTTCGGCCACGACAAACTGGCGGCCATGCAGCAACTCATCGACGCCGAGAAGAGCGACCTCTTCGACGTGCTCGCCTACGTGGCCTACAACACTCCAACGGTCACGCGGGTCGAGCGCGCCGACCATGCTCGGGTGCATATTAATTCTCAATTCAACGCCAAGCAGCAGGCCTTCCTCGATTTTGTTCTCCAGCACTACGTCACCGAAGGAGTGACCGAACTTGAGCAGAGCAAGCTGAACCCCTTGCTCCGCTTAAAATATCACGACTCCATCACTGACGCCGTCGCAGATCTCGGCGGCAAGCCAGAGGAAATCACCAAAGTCTTCGCCGGATTTCAGAAGTATCTCTACGCCGAGCAGATGACTTAGCAGGAGTGAAGTTTGCGCCAGCTAACTTGTTTTGCGGATGATCAACGCGCGGGGTTCCGACATTTCCTCCATCGCGTAGCGAATCCCCTCGCGGCCAAAGCCGCTGTCTTTGATTCCGCCATACGGCATGTTTTCCACGCGGAAGGTAGGCACTTGATTGATCAGCACCGCGCCCACTTCCAGCCGTTCGTGCGCCCGCATCGCGAGCTGGATGTCGCGGGTGAAAATGCCGCACTGCAAGCCGAACTCCGACGCATTCACCTGCGCAAGCACTTCGTCGAAGTCGCGATAGCGGTGCAGCGTCACCACGGGTGCAAACAGCTCGCAAGCGCACACTTCATGTTCCTGCGGGACGTCCTCCAGAATCGTGGGAGCCACGACATTCGGCCCATCGCCCGCAAACGCCCCCACCTGCCGCGCGCCTGCCGTGATCGCACTCGCAATCCGTGCACGGGTCAGCGCCGCGGCGTCTGCGGAAATCATCGGCCCCACGACGGTGCGCCGGTCGGCGGGATTGCCGACGCCCACCTTCTCCGCGACGTAGGCGGCGAACTGCTCGCGAAATGCATCATACAACGAGTCATGCACAAAAATCCGCTGCACGCTGATGCACGTCTGGCCTGCATAGCCAAAACTCCCGCTCGCAATCGCGGGAATCGCGGCGGCGATGTCTGCATCGGAATGCACCACGACTGCCGCGTTGCCGCCCAGCTCCAGGCACACCTTCTTTTTACCCGCATCCGCCTTCAGCTTCCACCCAATCGACGGACTCCCGGTAAAGCTCAACATCGCGATTCGCGGATCGCGCACGAGAAGAGCCACGTCCTCATTCGCACACGTCACCACATTCACCTGTCCCGGCGGCAGACCGGCGTCCGCCAGAACATCGGCGAGCAGCAGCATCGACAGCGGGCATTTCGGCGCGGGCTTTACGATGATGCAATTCCCGCTCGCGATGGCCGGCGCGATTTTATGCGCGGCGAGATTCAGCGGGAAATTGAACGGTGTGATGCCCGCAATCACGCCGATTGGAAAACGCCGGACCATTCCCAAATGACCTTCGCCCGGCGCGAATGCATCCATGTCGAGCACTTCGCCGTGCTGTCTGCGGGCCTCCTCGGCAGCCGCAGTAAAGGTCATCACCGCGCGATTCACCTCGGCCTCTGCAAAGATGATGGGCTTTCCAGCCTCGGCAACGATCGTATTCACGAACTCTTCCTTCCGCGCTTCGATCCCCCGCGCAATCGCCATCAACTGCGCAGACCGCCGATGCGCGGGAACCGAACGCGATTCGGGAAACGCAGCACAGGCGGAAACGATCGCCGCCTCCAAAGTCGCCGCATCGCCGAGCGGCACGTGCGCAATCTCCGCGCCCGACCACGGATTGCGAACGGCGAGCGTCGCGGCGGTTTCGACGCGTTGACCATGAATAAGAAGGCGCGGAGTCATGCACGCACCATCGGCTCAAACCGTGCCGCGGGCAAGTCGCGCCTTGGACGGCTACTCGGGAGATTCGCGGACGCCGCCAACGTCGTAGATCTCGCCCCAGTCTCCGGCTGCGATTCTGTCGGCCTCTGTCTTCCACGGCTGTCGGGAGTTCGGATAATGCTCCCGCTCCATTTCACCCCAGAAAATGTAACGGACCCCAAGACCGCGGGCGAGTTCCCGCCACCCTGGATCACCGTTCATCATGCTCTCGAGGTTGCGCTCGCGCCCGGGATCTCCGAGTCCATGACTGAAAACGTGGCTCGGGTAACCCATCGCAACCTTTCGCCCGACGAGCAGCAGCGGATGGTTCCACGTGGGATAGGAGCCAAAGCGCTCGTTCGTCGGGATCACAGAGACCGCAGACGTGAGGGTGTCGAGGGTGCGAATGGAAGCGATGGCATGACCGTGGTTCCTGCCACTCATTCCGCCGAGCAGCGACACGAAGCCCGAGAAGAAAACGAGGAAGCAAACCACGGCGCGAATCGGCAGCGGCCACCGCGACAGAACATACTGCCACAGCAGCGGAAGGAGCGCTACGTAAGCGAGCATGATGAGCTTCGAATTATCCCAATCCCACGGCGCGAACCGGAAGAAGAAACACGCGATGA
>JAYSTZ010000794.1:0-5849 GCA_043719365.1 Verrucomicrobiaceae bacterium
CCTGCGCCTCAGGGCTCGGGAGCGAGATACCATTGGTGTGGCCGTCCTGATTGACCGCGGAGCCGATGATGACCGCATGAATCGGGTCACCGTCCGCAACGGCGTCCGAGAGCCGCTTCAGCAAAACCATGCCCGCGCCTTCTCCGCGCACAAATCCATTCGCAGATGCGTCAAACGCTTTACACTTTCCCTCCGGCGACAACATCCCCGCCTGGGAAAATCCGATGAATCCATCCGGCGTAATCATCACGGTCACGCCGCCCGCAAGCGCCGATTTGCAGCGGCCTGCGAGAATGTGTTCGCACGCGACATGCACGGCGGTGAGCGCTGACGAGCACGCGGTGTCCATCGCCATGCTCGGGCCCGTGAGATTCAGGCAATACGAAATTCGATTCGCCGCGATGCTGTGGGCGCTGCCGGTCGGCGTGTGTGCGCTGATTCCAGCACGATCGGTCGCGCTGTGCTGGATTCCCTGGTAATCATTGTGCGAGACCCCGACGAAAACGCCAATGTCCGTTCCTTTATCGAAATCCAAAACGACACCCGCGTCCTCGATGGCTTCCCATGTAGTCTCAAGCAAGAGCCGCTGCTGTGGATCGATGTAGGCGGCCTCGCGCGGCGAGATACCGAAAAACTGCGGGTCAAACTGATCGATGCCGTCGATGAATCCGCCGCGCTTCGCGACTGATTTTCCCACGATGCCCGGCTCCGGATCGTAGAACCGCTCGACATTCCACCGGTCCGGCGGGATGTCCGACACCGCTTCGCGTCCGTCCATGAGCAGCTTCCAAAATGCCTCCGTGTCATTCACCCCACCGGGAAACCGGCATCCGATCCCGATAATGGCGATGCCATCTCTCGCCGTTTTCGCGTTAATCGGAGTCCCGCTTCCGCGTAAAGTCTGCCGGCTGCGTACGGGGATGGAAGTATTCGTATGGGTCATCAGATTTGAATTCGGGGCTCACGGGCGGTCTGGTTGTATCCGAGTTGCGATTTTTCAAATAGATACAGCTGACCAGAGAGGCAGCGCCGAACTGGTTGTCTATATGTGCGGCATTGCTGGAATTATCGATTTATCAGGATTTAGGGCTGTACCCGAGGGCGCGGTCCAAGCGATGTCCCGGGCGCTCACTCATCGTGGGCCTGACGAGGAGGGCTTTCTTCACCTGCCCGGCATCACCATGGCTTCGCGGCGGCTCAGCATTGTCGGGCTCGCCGACGGGCAGCAGCCCATGTCGAATGAGAACAAGGATGTCTTCGTGGTGTTCAACGGCGAGCTTTTTGACCACCGCGAACGCCGCGCCGACTTGGAAAAACGCGGACACCGGCTGCACACGCACTGCGACACGGAGATTATTCCGCACCTTTGGGAGGACCAGCACGAAGGCATGTTCGAGCAATTGCGCGGGCAGTTCGCCATTGCGCTCTGGGACACCCGGCATCGACGGCTGACTCTCGGTCGTGATCGGTTCGGCATCTCTCCGCTTTACTGGAGCCGGCAGGGCGACTGGCTCCTCTTTGCTTCTGAAATCAAGGGCCTCCTCGCCTCGGGAATGATCACGCCGAAAGCCGACCTGCGCGGCATCGATCACATTTTCACCTTCGCCGCGATGCCAGGTCCGGTGACTTGTTTCGAGGGCATCCAACTGCTGCCCGCCGGCCATTTCCTGCAGATCACGCCGGGAGATAAAGCGGGAGTCAAAGCGCTGGTCAGCGAGCGAGCGTTTTGGGAAATGGACTTCCCGAACCAAGGCGATGAAGACTCCGATGCCGATCCGAAGAAGGTCGTGGATGAATTCGAGCAGGTGCTGCTGAATGCTGTGGAGAAGAGGCTCCGCGCGGATGTCCCGGTGGGCGCGTATCTTTCGGGCGGGCTCGATTCGAGTATGATCGTGGCGATGGCGAGCCGGATCAAAGGACCCGCCATCAACACATATACGATTCGCGTGGACGACCCGGCGCTTGATGAGCTCAGCGCCGCAAATCTCTCCGCCGGGCACATCGGGACGAAGCCGCCCATCGTTGAGGATTTCCGCCCCTGCGATGCGATTGACACTTACCCGGAGCTCATCCGCGCCGCCGAGGCACCCGTGATCGACACGTCGTGCGCTGCTTTGCTGAAGCTCGCCAGAAAAGTCCACCAATGCGGGCAAAAAGTCGTCCTAACCGGCGAGGGCGCCGACGAGTGGCTGGCGGGATATCCATGGTATAAAATTGCCAAAGTGCTCGGCGCTGTCGATGCCATCCCCGGCGTGCGGCTCAGCGACAAGGCGCGACGCGCCTACCTTCGCCTGAGCAAGGTTCCGCAATACCCGGCAGAGTACCGCCAAGGACTAGAGGCTGCTGTCGGAGGGCCGAATGCATGGATTGATTCTTACGGCGTTCTCGCGCTATCGAAGCTCCGCTTTTATGCAGAACCCATGCGGGAACTGCTTCACCAGCAGACGCCATGGGCCGGACTCGGAATCAATCTGGAGCGCGCGAAACACTGGCACCCGCTGAACCGCGGACTGTGGGTCGGCGCACGCGTGACACTCGCCGGGCACTTGCTACAGGCCAAGGGCGATCGTGTGTCCATGCACTCTTCCGTGGAAGTTCGGTACCCGTTCCTCGACGAGGAAGTGTTCGACTTCACCGCGAAGCTCAATCCCCGTTGGAAGCTGCGCGGCTTCCGCGACAAGCACCTGCTCCGACTCGTGGCCGAGCGTTGGCTGCCGCCGCAAATTTACAATCGCCGGAAAGTCATCTTCCGCGCACCGCTCGACAGTTTCCACATGGACCCCGAGCCAAAATACGTCGGCGAACTCTTGAGCGAAGAATCACTCCGCCGCACCGGCTACTTCGACATCGCCGAAGTGAACCATTGGCGGAAAGCATTCCGTCAAATGCGCCCCGGCTCACTGCCGCGACTCTCCATCGAAATGGGCCTCGCCGCCGTGGTCGCCACGCAACTCTGGCATCACACCTTCATCGACGGAAATCTCGCCGACCTGCCCACGTCCGTCTTCACGCCCAAGACATGGGACGTGGCATCGGCGTTCTTCGCGGAATAGTCGCGGCTACTTGTAAGACTCCAGCGCCTCGCGCCCGCGCTGCTTTGCCTCGGGGTCGTCTTTCTCGACGTCCGCCATCGCGAGTGCCTTTTCAATGATGCGGCGGGCTTCGTCTTTTTGTCCCATCTGGCCGTAGGTCCGACCGAGTTCGACGTAGAACATGAGCCGGTTTGGATTAATCTTGATAGCCTGTTCGAAGCACGCAACGGCGGCTGCGTTTGTTGTAGTCGGCAGATTGCCGTAGAGCAGACTCGACATCGCACGTTTCATGGAGCCGATGTCGGCGAGCGCGCGATGCCAGCGGCCCAGAATATACCACGCGGTGTCGTTTCTGGGATCGAGCGCGAGCGCTTTATCAGCGGATGCCTTGATGATAGGCGAGGCTGCGGCTTTCTCCTTGTTGCCCAAGTAGGCGAGCATCTTGCCGTGCGTGATTGCGATTGCGAGCTGGGCATCCGAATCCGTTGGCGCGAGAGCAGCCGCGCGCTCCGAGTACGTCAACGCGATGGCGCCGAGGCGGAGCTTCTCTTCCTTCGCCGGTGCATCGGTCATCAGGTGACGGTACTGCCGAGCAATCATAACGAGAATGCGGGCGTCGTTTGGCGAGAGCTTTTCTGCGGGGAGGTAATACTTCAGCGCTTCGGTGGCGTTGAATTTCCGGTCGAACACTTCACCCTTTGCGACGAGGTCGTCCACGGGCCCGGCGCGGGCCGTGAAATGAGAAAGGAATATGGCTGCCGCAACAGCGAAGGTGGAGATGTTCATAGAAACTCAGCGTTTGGATTCAGCAAAACGAGCGGCGTTTAGAAGTTGCGCCTCGCTCAGCCGGGGACCGATGAGTTGCAGGCTGGTGACGGATTCGTCCTTGTCGCGGAGCGGCACGGGGATCGCCACCGCCGGGTTGCCCGCGTAGTTCACCGCAACCGTGTTTTGCAAAGAAAGCGTAAGGGCTTCGAGGGCTGGCGTTCCGCCAAACAGGGGCACTGTAGGCGGGAGCCCTTTCAGCGTCGGAAGCGCGACGAGATCGACCTTTCGAAAAGTGCGCTCCAAATCCCGCTGCCACGCTGCGCGCCGCTTTAGCGCATTGCGGTAGTTCACGTGGTACTCATACGCGCCAAGTGCGAAGACGGCCTTGGTTCCGGCTGTGATTCCGGGCTCCGCATTCAGCTCGCGGTCGGTCATCCATCCATCCGCAACAGCGACGGTCCGTCCGTCCTTCTCCGCCTGCTCCCAATGTGCCTTGAAGCTCTCGGGAAGCACAACAACGCGAAATCCTTTCGCTTTCAGCGCCGCGTCCACCGCTTCATCGACCACACGCGAAGTTCCGTCCACGTAGAGCCGTCCGATTGTGATTCTCCGCGCGGATGGAGCGGCCGCTTTCGCCTCTCGATACTTCGCCGAAAAGCCACGCTGCAAAAGGTCCATTCCCTGCACCAATCCGGAAATGTCTTTTGCCATCGGGCCGACGGTGTCGAGGTGGTTGGCGGAGATGGGATACACGCCTTTCGTGGACACGAGTCCAAAAGTGGTCTTCAAGCCGGCGATGCCGCAGCAGGCCGCCGGAACGCGAATGGAGCCCGCAGTGTCGGTGCCAAGCGCGACGTCGGCAGTTCCATTCGCGACCGCGACAGCCGATCCGCTCGAAGAGCCTCCGGAAATCAGGCCGCGCCTTTTGCTAACCGGATTCTTCGGCATCCCAAAGTACGCATTCCTTCCGGTCACGCCCAACGCGAGTTCTGTGAGATTCGTCTTCCCCACGATTTGCACATTTCGCTCGCGCGCAATCGCGAGGCACTCCGCATCGCGGGCCGCGGGCACGCCGTGTTCTGCAAAATGCTCAGTGCCTGCTGTTGTCACCAAACCCTTCATGTCGATGAGGTCTTTCACCGCAAGGCGCAGCCGCCCGTCGCCCGCTTTCGGAGGCCAATACGTGATGTATGCGTGGTCGGTTCTCTTGGCCGCTTTTCCGCCCGAGCATCCTGCGAGAACACCAGCAGAAACGACCACGAGCAGCAGTCTTTCGATTGTTCCGCATCCGCCTGCGTAACGATTTTGCACCGGGGAGATGTTCAATGAGTCGTCCATCGAATCACTATTGTGCGCCCCGGCAGCGGGGAAAATGGGGTATTCACCCCAATGCGTCCGCGCTACCGAAATCTGTATTCGATCGAGTGCTCGGCTTCGTCGTCAATGAGTTGGAGCGATGTCTCCGGGTGTTCCGCGCCATCGAAGACGAGGATTGCCGTGCATGGAGAGTCCGCAGGAAGCCTCGTGAACGTGATGTGATAGACCGTCTGCAGATATCGGTAGTGAACTTTGTAAGTGTTCCAGGTGATCGGCATTCGCGGTTCGAGCCGCAGTCTTGCACCTTCACGGTTCACACCCAGAAGAGTTTCGACCAAGAGCCGGTACATCCAGCTTGCCGAGCCGGTGTACCAAGTCCATCCGCCCCGACCGAGGTGCGGCGCAACGCCATAGACATCCGCCGCGATGACGTAGGGTTCCACTTTATAAGTCGCGACCTGCGCAGGAGTGGAGCTGTGGTAGATGGGATTCAGCAACGTGAAAAGTTCCCAAGCGCGATCCGATTCGCCCATGACCGCAGCGGCCATCGCGGTCCAGATTGCACCATGCGTGTACTGGCCGCCATTTTCGCGCACACCGGGGATGTAACCTTTGATGTAACCAGGATTGAGCGAAGATTTATCGAACGGAGGATCAAAAAGCTGGATCAGTCCTGCGTATCGCCGCACGAGGCGAAGCTCGACCGATTGCATCGCCAGTCGTGAGCGGCCC
>JAYSTZ010000795.1:0-5849 GCA_043719365.1 Verrucomicrobiaceae bacterium
GGTGCCTCGGACACGACTTTCGCTTTTTCGGTATTCGCGGCGGGATTTGAGGTAGCGAGGTTTCGCTTTATTCCAAAATTGAAAAACGAGCGGATGGCAGACCGGTAGTTGTTTCGTCCTTGTGGTGCCACATTTAGTTTTCGCAGCCATTCATCTACTTCTGCTGTCGTAAATGTTGCGACGATTCGCGATCCGAAATCCTGCGCAAACCGTTTCAGTCGGCATTTCAGGTCGTGGAGGTGGCTCTTGCTTGCGCCGTCGAGCGTCTTGGCTGATTGCATTTGTTCGGAAAGCTCCAAGACAGTGCAGCTCTTCGAAGTCGCTCGAAGAAATTGGAGATAATGCTCGGTAGCATCGCGAATCGTTTTCTCGAACGGGCCGAGTAAGTTCGCGCATTCAAGAGCCATAACTCGCAGTGCGGAAGGAAACTCGGCCCCCTCGAATCCTTGATTCTTGAACGCGATTAATTTCTGGTTCGCAAAAGTTTCGGCGTCGGTTTTTGAGGAAAAAAATGCTCTTTTGCGACTTCCACCTTCCTTGAAATTGACCACGAATTTTGAACTCGGTCGATTTTGATCTCTGTAATGTTTTACACGGAATGGATTTCTCATGGCAAGTCGTTGCCGTATGTTGCCGTATGTTGCCATTTGTTGCCGCTTTTACAAGCATTAATGGGTTGGAATGAGAGTTTATGCGGCTGGACAGAAACCGAGCCTCAGTGCCTCGCGATGCCCTTAAATAGGGGCTTTCAGAGATTTCCAAGGAGTGCAGCCGGCGGGGGTCGAACCCACAACCTTCGGCTTCGGAGACCAACGCTCTATCCAGTTGAGCTACGGCTGCATTTTGAAGCTGGGTGAATCTTCGCCGGGGATTGCGGTCTGTCGAGGCAAAAACTTCCGCTTGCACTCCGTGGCGATGCGTATGAGCATCCTATCCAGTTATCCGATTGTGATCACTATCCGGCTTCCAATTTTGCGCGGTATTCGCGCTTTGATGAACTAGCAGCTTTGCAGCGCTCTGGGCGAGTCCGCCCGCAGTCGCACTCCGTTTACCTTTCTACACGAAAACCAACCATGCCCACATACACCACAAATCCAGTCCAGGATCCCGAACACGTTGACCCGCCCGCAGGCTCCGCGCCCGCTTCAGCCTCCTCGTCTTTTCACACCACTTCAACCCATCCCCTTTCCAGTCATCGGGACCTCCGACGCGATGATTTCTGGAGAACCATCCCGGCTTATGCGCACGCCGCCGCTGCGGAGTTCGGCGACCACAAATGGCAGCAGCGCCACACCGTCACCAGCGTCGCACAACTGCGCGCCACACTCGGAACACTCGTTCCAGAATCCTTTTTTGCCGATCTCGAAGCCGGCATCGCGCATGCCCCGATGGCGCTCCGCATTTCACCGTATCTTCTCGCACTCGTCGATTGGACCGCTCCGCTTTCGGACCCGATTCGCACTCAATTTCTTCCGCTCAATTCGCAGCAGCAGGCGGACCATCCGATGCTGCGCTTCGATTCGCTGAACGAGCGCGAAGACTCGCCGGTTCCCGGCCTCACGCATCGCTACGCGGATAAGGCGCTCTTTTTACCACAGCCGAGCTGTCCGGTTTACTGCCGCTTCTGCACGCGCAGCTACGCGGTGGGCAACGACACGGACGTCATCGAAAAAATGAAACTGCCCGCGACCGCAGCGCGCTGGGAGGAAGCGTTCACTTATATCGCCAGCCAGCCGCAGCTTGAGGACATCGTGATCTCCGGGGGCGATACTTACAATTTGAGCGCGGGCCACATCGAGACGATCGGACGCCGGTTGCTGGAGATGCCGAACATCCGGCGCATCCGCTACGCGACGAAAGGACTCTGCGTACTGCCGCAAAAGATGCTCACCGACGACGCGTGGCTCGACGCGCTCACTCGGGTCGTGGAGCTCGGACGCAAACTACACAAAGACGTCGCAGTTCATTCCCACTTCAACCACGCGAACGAAATCACCGGCTTCACCGAAGACGCGCTCGGACGTATGACGGAACGCGGCATCCATGTCCGCTGCCAGTCCGTGCTCCAGCGCGGCGTGAACGACTCGCCAGAAGCGATGACCCTGCTGGTCCGGCGGCTCAGCTACGTCAACGTCCATCCGTATTACGTCTATGTCCACGACATGGTTCCCGGCGTGGAAGATCTCCGTACGCCACTGCATGTCGCGCAGAACATCGAGCGTCATGTGCGCGGCTCGACGGCAGGCTTCAACACACCCGCATTCGTCCTCGATGCACCCGGCGGCGGCGGCAAACGCGACGTGCATTCACCGGACGTGTACGACCGTGAATCCGGCATCAGCGTCTTCACCGCACCGAGCGTGAAACCTGGGAAGCAATTCCTCTTTTTCGATCCTATTTCTTCACTTGATGCGGAAGCCAAGTGGCGCTGGACGCAGCCGACACTGCGACGAAAGATGATCGACGAGGCGCTGGGATAGCCTACCGGACTACTTTCGCGGCTTTTACGTCCTTAACCGTCCATTTGGTGATGGTGATGCCCTTCGCGGTGCGGGCGCCCACGGGCAGCGCTGCGAGATCGAAATCCAGCTCCCGCACGCGAACCCCGCTCCGACCATCGAGCGAGACGTGGAGCGCCTTTGGCATTTCTTTTTCGTTGGCGGCAACGTGCAGGTAAATGATGCGCGAGTCCTCGCTCTTTCCGAGCTGGTAGAGTTTGTCGCGAGAGAGTCCGCCGATCTGGAATTTCTTCGCGAAGGCTTTGCCGGTTTCTCCGTCGAGATAGACCATCGTGTAGAAATTCGTGTCGCCGTCCTTCGGCCAGATCGAGACATGAATAATCTCGCGCCCCATGAAAATTTTGTCGGCGACTTTCGCGACCTTCAGCGAGCCGTCCTTCATGATCGTGAGCACGCTATCGAGGATGGTGCATTCGGTGACGAACTCGTGCTGCCGCCAGTTGAGTCCGATGAAGCCGTCCGTCCGGTTCACGTAGAGTCGTTGGTTTGCGGACACGACGGCAGACGCGTCAATCTGTGCAATCTCGTCGTAGCTCGTGCGGCGCTTGATCCCCTTTCCGTATTTCTGCTGGAGCATCTCGAACCACGCGACCGTGTATCCGGTGAGGTTTTTGAGATTCGCCTTTGTCTCCTTCATCCCCTCTTCGATTCGCTTCATGGCCTCGTCGGCCTGGAAGCGGTTGTAGGCAGAGATGCGCTTGATGCGGATCTCCGTGAGCCGAACGATGTCCTCCTCGGTAACCTCGCGGCGGAGTTGATTGAGGAATGGCTTCAGCCCCGTCCGGATTTCCGCGAGCACGCTCTCCCAAGTCTTCGATTTCTCGATGTTGCGGTAAATGCGCTCCTCGATGAAAATGCGCTCCAGCGAATCCCAGTGCCACTGCTGTTCGAGTTCGCCGAGTTTGATTTCCAGTTCGCGCTTCAGCAGTTCTTTCGTCGCCTCGGCGCTGGTTTTCAGGATGTCGCGAACACCCAGGAAATGCGGCTTGTCGTCGCCAGTCTCGGGATTGCGCACGATGACGCACGCTGCGGGATTGAGCTGCACCTGGCAACTCGTGAAGACGTAAAGCTGCTGGATGACTTTCTCCGGCTCCGCGCCCTGCGGCAGATGGATGAGGATTTCCACTTTGTCCGCCGTGTTGTCGTCCACGTGTTTGATTTTGATTTTTCCCTTCGCATTCGCCGCAAGCACGGACTCGATAAGCGACACGGTCGTAACACCAAAAGGCAACTCAGTCACCGCGAGCAGATATTTCGACCGCACCTCAATCGACGCTCGAACCTTCACCTTCCCGCCGCGCTCGCCGTCGTTGTATTCGGAAAAATCCGCAGTCCCGCCGGTGACAAAATCCGGGAGAATGCGAAAGTTCTTTCCCTGCAAATGATTGATCGCCGCGCGGCAGAGATCGTTGAAATTGTGCGGCAGAATCTTCGTCGAAAGCCCGACCGCGATGCCGTCGGCGCCTTCGAGAAGCACGATCGGGAACTTCGCGGGCAGTGTGATGGGCTCCTTGTTGCGACCGTCGTAGCTGAGCTGCCAGACCGTCGTCTTCGGGTTAAAAAGCACGTCCTTCGCGAAGTTCGTGAGCCGCGCCTCGATGTAACGTGGTGCAGCCGCATCGTCGCCGGTGAGCAGGTTTCCGTAGTTCCCCTGCCCTTCGATCAGCCACCCGCGCTGCCCGATGGAAACAAGCGCCGCGCCGATGGACGCATCGCCGTGCGGATGCAGCTTCATCGTCGCGCCGACGACATTCGCGACCTTGTGAAACCGCCCGTCGTCCATGTCCCAAAGCGTGTGGAGCACCCGCCGCTGCACGGGTTTCAGGCCGTCATCAATGTGCGGCACCGCGCGGTCAAGGATGACGTAGCTCGCGTAATCGAGGAACCAATTCCGATACGCCACCGCGAGCGGAGCCTGCTCGTTCTGCACCTTCTCACGTTTCACCGGCACAATCTCGACCGGCGCAGCGGGCTCGCCATTCGCATCCGCGGCTGTGTCGGCCACAACGGCCTCACCCGGCTCCAGCGCTTCCACTTCCGGCTCGGCGGGCTCCGGCACGACAGGGGCAGCCGCCAAAGGCAGCTCGGATTGCTCGCTCGTGTTCGGTTGATTGGCTGGCTTGCTTGCAGGCTTGTTCGGACGTTTTGGCATGTACGGAAGAGTCTTGCCTCGAAAAAAGGGGGATTTTTGCGAAGTTTCGAGAGCAATGTGCGATAACAACTACGGTGTCGATGATTGAAACGCACCATCAGCCTCGGCATGTGTGTCTAAAAGTGGAACGCGGAAAGTGACACAGCCCGCCCCGGCTGTGACGAGGGTGATTTGCACCGGAAAGCCCCTCCTGAGTCACCGCAGCCTCGCGCTTATTTACGCGCCCGGAACAAGCTTGTCTGCGATTTCGTCCAGCGTAAGAGTTTTCTGGATGTGGGAGCAGCCGCGTCCATTTCCACTGATTCTAAGCTGGTTCTTGCCTCCCGCCAGAGTGTTACTGCTGTAATACACATGCTTGCCGCGGTCGCTTCCATCTCCGCTGGCGGTATTGGTTTCGCCCTTTTCGTATCCGCCTTTCCCCAGAGCGCCCATGTTTGTAGTCGTCTTGTCCCCAGGCAGGATGATTCCCTTCGTGGCTGTCTTATCGAGGGTCTTGTGCGTCTCCTGATATTTTGAGATGGCGACCACCGTGGGGTCGGCTGCATCAGCTCCGTTGCACACACCATTCGCCGCGCCCTTGTAAACGTTGTTTGAAATCAGGATTTCCTGAATGGCCTCCACATCCTCGGGTTTATTGTCACCGCCCAACCCCACGGTTCCATTGAGTTTGGGCGGTTCCACGACACTTTTCAGGCTCACAATGTTCCCATAAGGGTCGTTGACAATCAGGAAAACGAGTTGCTTCTTGGAATTCATCACCGCCCCTCGAATCGCCATGATGTGGCCGCTCCCGGTCGCGTTGGTGCCTACCGTGAAAGGCAGACCCTGCTGCAAAAGCGATGCATAGCACGGCATCGCTCCATCCGTATCTTCAAGGTCCCCCCTGTAGGTGACCGGGACGGGGTGCGTGGCCCATGATTCGATGCCGGGCGACGATCCTCCTTCAGGGGCCATCGCATTGAGCAAACCCCGTGCACGTCCATGGTATTGCCAGCAGCAGGCACCGCCATACCCGCCTACTCGCCAGACCTTATCCGGGATGACCTGCCACTCCACCGTCGCCGCACCGCCCGGCACCTGGGTGAGCTTTGCCTGCTTCATCACAGCCAGACCACTGCTGGAGGTATCGAGCCAGAAGCTCTTATCAGCGGGAGTTTCAGGGGCGCTTTTGGAAACTA
>JAYSTZ010000796.1:0-5848 GCA_043719365.1 Verrucomicrobiaceae bacterium
AAAGGCGTTTGAAGCGGCGGCGTGGATTGCCGCTTTGGCATCGCAGCGGGGGATAGAGTCACCCACACTCAAGCGGGCAAAGCACCCGAGTTTCTTGCAGCGTATTTTCGCGTGAGACGTGTGTGGGGTAGGGTGGGCATCCTGCCCGCCGCGTTCCGCATCCTGCGGAATGCACCCGAACGTCTTTTCGCGCTGCCACCTTTGTAGACGCTCGCTTGTGCTACGCGAGACGCGCAGCACGGCGGGCGGGACGCCCACCCTACCCCGCACACGATTTTTCCGATGATCCCATTCTTCTCCATCGTCACGCCCTCGTGGAACCAAGGTGAATGGCTGGACGGCTGCATCCGCAGCGTGCTCGCGCAGGGCGCGGCGGATTTTGAGCATATCGTCTTTGATAACTGCTCCAGCGACTCCACGCCCGCCGTACTCGCACAGCATCCGCACCTCATCACGCGCGTGGAAAAAGACACCGGCCAATCCAACGCGCTGAACAAAGCCTTCGCCCTCGCACGCGGCGAAATCATCTGCTGGCTAAACTCCGACGACCAGTATCTCCCCGGCGCGTTCGACCTCGTGCGCCGCGAGTTTGCGAAGCCGGGAGTGGATGTGATTTTCGGCGATTGCGAAGAAGACTTCTGCGACGGCCAGCCGCCGCGCATCCGGCGGGCAAGGTTTGAGCGCCGCGAGGATATGCTCATCTGGTGGGAAAAGCGCACCGACCTCCTCCAGCCCGCCGTCTTCTTCCGCCGCAGCCTGCTCGCCGAAATCGGCCCGCTGCGCGAAGACCTGCACGTCGTCATGGACAGCGAATTGTGGTGGCGGATGAGCGAGCGCCACACCTTCCACCGAGTCGAGGTCGCGCTGGCAAAACAGCAGCGCCAGCCCGACTCCAAAACCGTGAAACACATGCCGCGCATCTATGAAGAAAAAGCCCGCGTCTTCGGCCCCCTCCTAGACGCCGCCCAGCCCACCCGCCAAGCCCGCAACATTGTGGCCCGCCGAATCGGCATGGGCCGCCGCTGGCTCGGCTTAGCCCAATCCGCAGCGGCGACGAACCCGGAAGCAGCGCGGGATTTTTTGCGAAGGGCGAGGGTGGAGAATCCGCTGCTCGTATTATCGCCGAATTGGTGTTTTTTCCGGATACTTCAGGGGCGGAAGATCGCCAAATCTCTCGCTTAAAGCGTTTTACTACTCATTAATATCTCATCTATGGACTATAAATTTTGCTGCGGATACTGCGGGCAGCCAATATCTGTATCCGACGAATTCTGGGGCACTAAGGCCGATTGTCCGTCGTGTTCAAGGGAACTAACAGTTCCGAATCCGTCCGTTGCCGAGGTCCAGCGACAGCAAAATAATACTCCCCAAGAACCATTTTTGGAAAAAACACGTAGAAAGCTCTCGCGGATGATTGAAGTCGGTCGAAGGTCAGGAATCGGGAGTGATTTTCGAGAAATTGATTTCAAGACTGAAGTGATGCCATTTAATGCGCAGAATATCTCGATTCTTAAATCGGATTTCGTGTTTTGGGTCGTCGCGTTTCTTGCGATTGTTCCCCTATTCCTAGTAACGCTGAAAAACACAGATCAACAACTTACCGGATTTTGTCTGTTTTTTGCCGCAGTATGGGGGCTGATTCTAAAGCGGTTCGTGGTCGAGGAGACCGGTGGATGGGGTATTCCTCTCGTTTCCCTATTTTTCACAGGGATTATCGGTTTGAAAATTCTCCTCTGGGTGCAAGGTTTTTTTCCAACTTGGTACCGAGATTGGCCTGAAAGTATCGGCGCTTTTAGAAGGCTCGCTGGTTATGTGTTCACGGTCGGTTTTTGGGAGGAAATATGCAAAATCCTCCCAGTGTTGCTGTATCTAAGTTGGAAACGACGACAAGCGCGCCCGCTGACAATAGTTGTGGTCGGAGTCTTTTCAGGTCTTGGTTTCGGTGCGTTTGAGAATTTAGGTTATGCCGATTTGCAAGTTGATAGGTCATTTCGATTGGCGCGCTCTTTTGGGATCGATGGGCTAGAAGAGGGGGTTCGAGGAGCAATGATCAATGTCATGCTTCGCTCAATGTCGACGGTGTTCGGGCATGCAGTTTATTCAGGGATTTTCGCCTATTTTATTGCTGTGGGATGGCTTGGGGAAAAGCGACGCATGGCCCTCGCATCCGTCGGCATTGGAGTGTCTTCTGTAGTCCACGGTTTTTACAATTGGTTTTGGGAAGTCCAAGCTACCTTGCCGGCACTAACAACCGCGTTCGGATTTATGCTTTTCTACTGCTACCTTACGAAACTGAAACTTTTGATAAAGCACTGCTCTCAAGACGAGGTCGCTGATGATGATTCAAAATCGCAATCGTGACATATGCGACTTTTTGGAGCACTGAGCCGACAACGTCGTGACGGCTAAAGCCGCTGACTGCTTTCCATGACACCACAAATCGTCGCCATCATGCTCGTGCGAAACGAAGCCCAGTTTCTTCGTCCTGTGGCGACCTTTTAGCGGGATGAGACGCGCCTTGTGATGACTGGAAACTCCGATATTCTTCCGCCATGCGGACGAACCAACTGCTCAAGCGCATCACCCTTGACCCCTTAATCTGCCACGGGAAACCGTGTGTGCGTGGGTTGCGCTACCCGGTCTCCATGCTTCTGGAGTTGCTCAGCAGCGGGATGACCAATGAGCAAATTCTCGCCGATTACGAAGACCTCGAACGCGAGGACCTGCTTGCCGCGCTTGCCTATGGCTCGCGTGTGACTGACGCGAGGCGATTGGGGAGGGCATTTTCCGAGAAGCGGTGAGTTGACGCCCCATAGCACTTCGGACACTTTCTTCGCATGATTTTGGAAACCATCCCTGACTTGAAGCGAATGTCTGCTGCGGAAAAACTCCTGCTCGTGAGCGAGCTTTGGGACGACTTGGCCTCGCACCCGACGGAGGTTCCTGTTTCTCGCGAGCAAATTGCGGAGCTGGACCGGCGGGTGGAGGAGTATCGCCGCGATCCAAGCAAGGTGACTTCTTGGGAGGCGATTCAGCAGCGGATTCTCGGCAAGACGCTTGATGATGAGTGAGCTGGTTTTTCTGCTCTCCGCCGATGTGGATATCCAGAGCGGGTACGAGTTTTACGAGGCGTATCAGGAAGGGCGCGGTGATGAGTTTATGAGGCATTTGAATGTGGCGTTTGGCCGCCTTCGCCTTTCACCCGAACTTGCGCCGCTGTTTTTCAAAACGTATCGGCGGCTGCTCGTTCAAGGATTTCCTTACGGCATTTTTTACACTCTGGAAGGAGGGCGCATCATCGTATGGGGCGTAATGGACCTGCGGCAAGACCCAGAAATGATTCACCGCAGGCTTCGTGGGTAAGCCGGGGGCTAATTTTCCATGAATCCGCAAATCGTCGCCATCATGCTCGTGCGCAACGAGGACCAGTTTCTTCGTCGTGCGGCGCTGAATATCCTTGGGTTTTGCGACCGTGTTTTGATTGCGGATCATCAGTCCACGGATGGGACGGCGGAGGTTTGTGCGGAGCTGGCGCGGGGCTCAGGGAAGGTGGAGGTTCACCGCATCCGCGACCCGCGTGAATCGCATGAGCTGCTCGTCCCGCTCGCGAATACGAAGACGTGGGTCTTCGGCGTGGATGGGGATGAAATTTACGACCCGGCGGGGCTGGCGAAGGTGCGGGCGCGGCTGCACGCGGGGGAGTGGGATAAGTGGTGGGTAGTGTTTGGCAACGTGCTGAATTGCGATGCGCTGGATGAAGCGGCGCGGACGGCGAGCGGGTGGTTTGCGCCGCCTTGCCGGAGCATGACGAAGCTCTATAATTTTGCCGCCGTGGAGAGTCTCGACCCGGCGACGAAGCATCGGCTGCACGGGAAGGCCAACGTCTTTAACCCCGGCTGGGACGGCGTGAAATCGCGCTGGGAGCTGTATAAAGAAGTCGCGTGGGAAGACTCCGAGTTTCGCGCTCTGCACACTTGCTGGATGCCGCGCAGTTCGCTCGACGAAAACACTTCGCGCCGCAACGTGACGGAAAGTCTCGGCCTGCGAAACCGCGTCCGCGCCGCCTTCGCACGGCTCACGGGGCGCAAGACGGAATCCGACTACAAAGCCGAGAAATACAGGCGCGGCGAGCGAGCGACGGTGGATGCGAGTGCGTTCTTGCCGGGCGATTTTCACTGAGCTAGATTCCACCCATGAGCACGCTCACTGAAATCGAAGCCGCAGTAAAATCGCTGCCCGTAGCGCAGCAAAAGAAACTCTTCGCTGCGTTGAGGGAGCGTTTCACACCAGCACCACGCGCGAAAGCCACGGGAGGCAAGCTGAAGTCCGCATCGAAGCCCGGCATCAAGGGGTTAGACCCGCACTTGTCAGTCACGGGGAAAGACAAAATGCGCGAATTAATCCTGCGGAAACATGCCCAGCATCGCTGACGCGGGGTATCTCATCGCTTATTGGAGCGATAATGACGTTCATCACGATTGGGCGCGGGCATTGGATGTGAAAACGCCCATCATCACCTGCGATGCGGTGGTCACGGAAGCTGCGTACATTACCGGCGCGACTGAGTTGCTGCTTGAGATGATTTTAGACGGCGACTTGGAGGTAAGGTTCGACATCACCGAGTATGGTCGAGATATTTTGCGGTGGCTGGAAAAATACCACGATCTTGCGCCCGGCTATGCCGATGCCTGCGTAGTAAAACTCGGCGAGATTTACCCGAGTTACGACATTCTCACTACCGATGCCCGCCATTTTCGCGCTTACCGAACTCTATCCGGCAAGCCGCTACGCTGCCGATTTCCTGATTAAATGCCTATAGACCTAAACCAATTCGCCATGAATCCAGAGGAGACGGCTCTTTTGAAAGAGCTTGTCGCGGCGGCTAAACCGAAGCGCATCGCCGAGTTTGGCAGCGGACTCACTACGCGCTTTTGGGCCGAGCTTGCACCGGAGGCGCGCATCACCACTTGGGATAATTACCCCGAGTGGATAGTGGAGCTGAAGACCGCATTTGCCGATGCTCCATGGCTCTCACGCGTGGACTGGCGGGAATACAGCGTCACACCGGAAGGCCCGCGCAGCGTGGAAAAGGACGCGGTGCCGTGGGAGGGCGAGCCGTTCGATTTCCTCTTCCTCGACGGCCCCCGCTCGGCGCATCCGCAAAACTTCGGTCGCACCGGCACATTCCGTTTCGCCACGCAATACGCCGCGCCCGGCGCAATCATCGTCTGGCACGACGCCCACCGCCCCCACGAACGCGAAATCGCGAAGAAATACTTCGGCCACTGCGCCCGCAAGCGGCGCGGGAGCGTCGGTTGGTGCAAATGGGAGAAGCCGTGCTGCGTAGGCGGACTCTCGGCGACGGTGCGGAAGCTGAACCCGTTCGCATGAAACGTCCCGTAAATTGCACTTTCGAGGAGCATGTCAGCGCGATTAGGCGTCCGGAACTAAAAGCCATCCTGTCGAAGTGGATTTGCGTGTTGAAAGAATACCGCAAGGAGACGACCTGCGTCGAAAGTCCAACAGGAGATGTGCCGTGGTACTATCACGAGAGAGCTCAAATAGGATTTCTAGCGGCGGCGGTCTGGAAGAGTGGTGGGATCGCTCTTGAGGAATGGCGAACCGAGAAGAGCAGGCGTGACGGGAGTAATAGCCAAGGTCGCTGTGATCTTTGGATTCAGCGCGCGGGCGAAGAGTTTTTCGTTGAGGCGAAGCAACTCTGGCTCAGATCACTTTCTGATTCCATCGTTAAGGTGCGTCATCAATGCGAAGTAGCTGCCAAAGATGCAGGAAGACTCGATAAAAAGCTCGGGCACAAACGCCTCGGAATGCTCGCAATCACTCCCAT
>JAYSTZ010000797.1:0-5828 GCA_043719365.1 Verrucomicrobiaceae bacterium
TCTCAGTCCGGGAATTGATCCGGTGGTTCCGTTGGTGAAAAATTTCCGTGCCAAAAACACTGAGCTCCTCGGGGAGTTGGAGCTTGCGGATCGAGTCTGCGGACGCCCGGTCGTCGGGATTACCGGCACGAACGGGAAAACTACTACGACACAACTTGTCGAGACGATGCTGAATGCCGCTGGCGTGAAAACCGTCGCGTGTGGAAACATCTCACCGGCTTTTTCTGCGAAGGCGCTGGAGGGTAGAATGCTTGACGTAATCACAGTCGAGCTGAGCAGTTTTCAACTCGAGGAAATCCGCCAGTTCCGTCCGCGCGTCGCAGTGTGGCTGGGATTTGCATCGGACCATCTGGATCGTTATCCGAATATGGCGAGCTACTTCGCCGCGAAGCTCCGAATCTTTGAGAATCAAACTGCGGACGACTTCGCAGTGGTGAATCTGCGGGACAAACTGCCGTCGCTGAAGGCGCGAAAAATCACATTCAGCGCGTACGAGACCGGCGGCGATTTTGAGCTCAAGGAAGGCGTCATTCTTTTTCATGGAAAGCCCGTGCTTGCGATGGCCGACACGCAGCTCCGTGGATCGCACAATGCGGAGAACATCATGGCGGCACTTGGTGTCGGAGTCGCGCTTGGGCTGGATCTTGAGAAGCTGGCCGCGCCTCTCTGCGCGTACCGGGCTTTGCCTCACCGCTGCGAACTCATTCGCACCGTGGATGGCGTTGACTACGTGAATGATTCCAAAGCGACCAACCTCGATTCGCTCGAAAAGGCGCTGGCAGGCGAGAGCCGGCCTGTCGTTCTGATTGCAGGCGGCAAGGATAAGGGCTTCGAGTTCGACAGCGTCCTGAACGTCGTGTCGGACAAATGCCGGTGCGCGATTTTGATCGGAGAAATGGCAGTGAGAATCGAGCAGATGTGGTCGCCAAAAATCCGATGCATCAACGTCGGACGCTCGCTGGAGCTCGCCATTTCCACAGCCCAGTCACAGGCCCGGAGCGGCGACATCGTCCTTTTCAGCCCGGGCACGTCCTCGTTCGACATGTTCAAAAACTACGCCGACCGGGGGAACCAATTTCGCCAGATAGTCCACCAACTCAAAACAACAACAACGCCCATACAGTCATGAATAATCCGATCCGTAAGCTCCGGAAGTTCTTCGTAAAGCCGAAGAAAATGAACGCCACCGCAGTGCGCAATGCCGCTGCCTCATCCTATGACGAAGAGACCGATGATACAAAATTGTCGGGCGCATTCGTCGTCGTCCTGCTCATTCACATCGTTGCCGTTGTGGGGATCGTGGCGTTCACTAAGATCAAAGAGAACCGCAAAAACATCGAGCAGGTCGCTGCCCCGCAGTCCAAGGACAAAAAGGCTGTAGCGACCCCGATGACCGTTGCCGCGGTGGGCGGTTCCAAGTCGGCTCAACTCGCACCTGATGTTCCGCAGCTTGATGTTCCCCCCGTGGAGAACAATCCACCAAAGATCCTGCCGAGCACCGGCTCGATGGTTCACACGGTCAAGCAGGGCGAGACGGTCACGAAAATTGCCATGGCCTACGGCACGACGGTGCCCGAGTTGGTACGCCTGAACGGACTGAAAAGCTCTGCCGATATCACTGCGGGACAGACTTTGAATCTGCCGGATAAAAACTCGCTCCCTCCGGTTCCCGTTGCGGAGCCGCGCCGCACCGAGACCGTAAAAAATTCTCCGCCGAAGCCTGTCATCAGCCCGGTGAAAACGACGCCGACGACAACGAAGCCATTCCTTGCCACCGGCTTGAAAACATACACGATTCAAAAAGGTGACACTGCGGCAAAGATCGCTCGTGAGCATGGCGTGACCTACGAAGCCTTGATCAAGGCGAACAACATCAAGGACCCGAAGAAAATCCAACCCGGTCAGCCGCTCAAGATTCCGAGCAAGGGCTAGTTTCCATGCGGCTTTTCTACCAACGAGTAAGGGAGTTTCTCCGGCGCAACTTTGTGATGTTTTGCATCTTCACATTGGTGGTGTCTGTCGTGACGTTGGTATCCATCGGAGTCATCATGCTGACTAGCACGGGTGCTTACGCACAGGAGGCAAAAGGCGACCCTTCGTATTTCCTGAAGCGGCAGCTCTTCTGGCTTGCGGTGGGGACTTTGATGGCCGTGTTTGCGGCGTTAATCGACTATCGGAAAATCGAGAGATACCGTTGGTGGATCTATGGAACAGCGGCGTTGCTTTTGATTCTGTGCTTTGTTCCGGTGGTGGGGCGAAACATCAACGGAGCACGGCGTTGGATTGGAATCGGCACGCAGACGGCCCAGCCTTCGGAGCTCGCAAAGTTGTCTGCGATCATCATGGTCGCCTGGTGGTACTCGCGAAAAGAGATGCTGGCAAAAAACCTGAAGGTTCCGCGCGCGAAGGAGTTTAAGGAGGGCTTCCTGTTTCCTCTGTGTATCGTGTTGGGGCTCGTCGCCTTGATTGCGCCGGAGGTGGACCTTGGATCGTCGTGTCTGATCGGCGGCACGGCGCTGATTATGATGTACGTGGCGGGAGCGCGGTTCTGGCATCTGGGGATGTTGGCGATCCTCGGCTTTGGCTCGCTCGCTCTCGTAATCAAATTGATGCCCGAGCGCACAGGACGGTTTCTGGCGTTTCTTCATCCGGAGCAATATCCGAAAGATGCCTATCAGCAGATGCAAGGACTGGTCGCGTTTGCAGCCGGGTGCATGGATGGGCGCGGTTTGGGAGAGGGGATGCAGAAATTCTTCTACCTTCCGTACGCGCACACCGATTTCATTTTCCCAATGGTCGGCGAGGAACTGGGATTGCGCTGCACCCTCACGGTGGTTGTTGCATTCCTTTCACTACTTTTGACCGGTGCGGTCGTTGCGATGAAATCGAGGGACCATTTCGGCAAGCTGCTCGGGTTCGGGATTGTTTCCCTTCTTGCGTTGCAGGCGGTCTTGAACATTGGCGTCACGACCATGTTGCTTCCGAACAAAGGACTGCCGCTCCCGTTCATCAGTTACGGCGGTTCGAACCTCGCTTTTTGCCTCGGCGGAATAGGCCTGATTATCAGCATTTATCGCCGCGGATACGGCGAATCGCACGATCCTGACGGCCTGCAGTTGCGCGAAAAAATCCTTACCCGGCCTACTCCGCGGATTTGAGCGAAACCCAAAACGAACTATGAAAAAACCAGCAACCACAGCCGGCTTTATTAAGAAAGAGCCGCAGACCAACGATTCAACTGTTCACCCCACGGTGCAGTGGTGGCCGATGAATACGCCGCGACTCTTGGGGCAACCATTTGAGAATCCGGTGGCGAAAATCCCGACGGCGAAAACTCCAATCGCACCCGCAAAAGGAGAGATCTAGAGCTCGCAAGAAGTGCAGACGAATCACCAAAATGTAGCAGACCGTTCGGCGGACCATGCTGCGCAACCCGCTGTTGCGCGCAGATCCGGAAACGTGATGCGGGGTGATTTAGACGGGAGGGCTGGACATTGAACTTCGTAATCGCCGCAGGAGGAACTGGCGGACATTTGTTCCCGGGCATTGCTGTCGGGGAAGTGCTGGTGAGCCGCGGACATAACGTGATGTTGCTGATTTCCGAGAAGGAAATCGATGCAGTCGCGACAAAGGGATGCAAGGACTTCCGCATCGAAAAGGTTGCGGGGGAGGGGCTGCAATCCAAGTCGCCAATGGCGTTTTTCCGATTCTGGCTGAAGCTCCAAGCCGCCAAAAAACGATGCGCGGAGCTCTATGCGGAATGGAAACCGAGCGCGGTCCTCGGCATGGGCGGATTCACTTGTTTCGCGCCAATCGTTGTCGGACGTAAACGGAAGGTGCCGACGTTTGTTCATGAATCGAACGCGATTCCCGGGCGGGCGAACAAACTGAACGCCCGCTACGTCACCCGTGTGTTGCTGGGCTTTGAGGAATGCCGCTCACGCTTTCCGAAGGCCGTTTGCGAATTCGTCGGCACACCGGTCAGGAGCGCACTGAACACGCCGGTGAACAAAAGTGATGTTCGGATATCCATGGGGCTTTCTCCGACGAAAACAACTTTGCTGGTGATGGGTGGAAGTCAGGGCGCGAGTGGAATCAATCGACGCGTCGTTGAGGCCATGCCAGCGCTCGCCGAACGTCTTCAAGTCATTCACCTCACTGGAAAAGCCGACGAGGCTTCGACGCGCGAGGCGTATGCGAAAGCCGGGGTGCAGGCTTACGTGGCGGCTTTTCATCATGCGATGCAGGAGGTTTACGCCGCGGCGGAGATCGCGATCGCGAGGAGCGGCGCTGCCAGTCTCACCGAATTGTCGCACTTCAAGCTGGCGTCGATTTTGATCCCTTTCCCATACGCTGCCGAAGATCATCAGACAGCGAATGCGCAGATCTACCACAAGGCAGGAGCCGCCGTTTTGATTCGCGAGAGCGATGCATCACCGCAGGCGTTGGCAAGGGCCCTCACGGACATTCTCGATTCGCCGGCTAGACTCGATGAAATGTCCGCGAAGGCATTCGCACTGGCACCGTTCAACGCCGCGGAACTCGTGGCAGACACCATTTTGAAACACTGCGCATGACAATGGACGGATCACAACTGGCGCAGTTTCTCACGGCTGGAGCCCGGCGAATTCACCTCATCGGTGTCGCAGGCTCGGGCATGAGCGGAATTGCGGGACTGTGCATTTCGCTCGGGCACCGGGTGAGCGGCAGCGACAAGGCGACGACGATCGAAACAACGCGCTTACAGACGCTCGGCCTGGAGTTTTCGTCGCCCGCGGACCCTGCAAAAGTCGGCACATCCGAGCTCGTGATCTACTCGTCGGCGATCAAACCGGGCCACGCGGACTTTGATGCTGCGGTCCGGCTGGGCATCCCCATGGTGCGGCGGGCGGATGCCCTCGCGGCGATTATGCGCCAAAAAAGAGGGATCGTGGTCGCGGGAATGCACGGGAAGACGACAACGAGTTCCATGGCTGCGCATGTTTTACGCGTGGGCGGCGTGAATCCATCGCACTACGTCGGTGCCGAGATCCCGATCCTCGGCGTGAATGCATACTGGGATCCGGCGGGCGAATACTTTGTTGCGGAAGCCGATGAGAGCGACGGCACAATTGTCGGCTATCACCCCGAGCACGCCATCATCCTCAACATTGAGGAGGAGCATCTTGATTTTTATCCCGACCTTGCGGCAATCGAAGCAGCCTTTGAGCGGCTTCTTGCCAATACGAAAGGGAAGGTTTTCTACTGCGCCGACGACCCGAATGCGACTCGTCTAGTCACCACCAAACACCACCAGCCGATCGCATTCGGGGAGTCGCGCGCAGCGCTTTATCGGTTCGAGGCGGTCCATACGAAGGACTTCCAGTCCCACTTTGTAGTGACTCGCGCGGGCGAGCCGCTCGGGGCTGTGACGCTCAATGTTCCGGGCCGCCATAACATCAGCAATGCCACGGCGGTCGTCGCGCTTGCCACGGAGCTCGGCATTCCATTTTCAAAAATCGCCGAGGCCCTCGAGTCGTTTCGCGGTGCGAAGCGGCGGTTCGAGATCAAGTATCGCAGCGAGCGGTTCATGTTTGTGGATGATTACGGACATCATCCGACGGAAATTCGTGCGACGCTCGCAAGCGCCCGGCAGACGGGCCGGAAACGCGTCGTCGCGATGTTTCAGCCGCATCGATACACTCGGACACAGGCGTTGAAAGAGGAGTTTGGCCGCGCATTTGAAGATGCAGATGTTTTGGTCGTCGCGGACGTTTATCCCGCAAGTGAGCAGCCCATTCCGGGTGTGAGCGGCCAGACAATCGTCGATGCGATCGCGCAGCAGACCG
>JAYSTZ010000798.1:0-5828 GCA_043719365.1 Verrucomicrobiaceae bacterium
AGTGCCACTGGTTTTCCATGCACCCGAGATGATACGGCTCAACGCGCCGCAACTCAGGGACCTTCCGCCCCAGCTTTTGATACTTGAACGTCACAGCCCTCGACTCGATCACCCCGCGGCTCACGGAGTCGAAAACCGCCAACTCGGCACGACTGACTCCAGCCTGCCGAAATGAAACCGCCTTATCGAGATCCTGCCAGTTCACCGTGATGCAACCTTTCAGGCTCTCCGTGATTTTTCGGCACGCAGTGCGGAGCGGCTTTTCAAAGGTCGTCCCCTGGTGCTGCTCCAGCGCCATCTGCGCGATGAAAAGCGCCACGACTTCACCTTCGGAAATCTCCACTCCGGGGAAATGCGAGACGGGCTTCGTGTAGTGATACCCGAAGCGCGCCTGCTCGTATTCAATCGGCATCCCCTGCCGGTCGCGCATGAACTCGATGTCGCGCTGAATGGTCTTCGCGGAGACTTCCAGCTCCCGGGCAAGCGTCTGGCAATTCGGGAATTTTCCATCCTGCAAAAGTCCGTGCAGCCGGATCATTCGCTCCAGCGGCGGCCGCGACTGACACGATTCCTTGTGGTTCGATGGAGTTCCCGTGGAGGAGCGACGTGAATTCGGAGTTTTGCGAACGGCCATACGCCAAGTCCTAGTTTCCAAATCCGCCCGTGCCAAGCCGCAAAACTTTTTCGAGGGTCGGACATCTTTTGTCCACCCCAACCCGCCATGATTCGGCTCATCATGAAATCACTACTCCGCAAATTGAGCGCCGCTTTCATACGAAGCACGGCACCGTTTCATCCGCGCTGGAAGCAAGGCGAATTGACCTTTCGCGAGCCGCCCCCGCGCTATCCATCCGTGGACACGACAACCACGGCGCTGCCTCCAAAAGCCAAGCGCCGCCGTTGATTGACGGTGCGCGCGAATCCGGGGAAGTCTGCACTTTTTTGCCTTTTAGCACGGCTGCGACGGGGTTGAGTCAGTGCCTCACTATGCTTCGTCTCATCATCTTCTTCGCCTTCGCACTCACCGCCGCTCGTTCCGCAGAGGATTGGCCGCGCTTCCTTGGTCCGGAGGGAAATGCGCATAGTGCCGCAAAGGGATTGCCGCTCGAGTGGAGCGAGAAAAAGAACGTGAAGTGGAAGACCCCGCTGCCGGGCGAGGGCTGGTCCTCACCGGTGGTCGGCGGCGGACGCGTCTATTGCACGACAGCGCTCGACGACGGACTCTCGCTCCGTGCGTTGAGTATCGATTTTGCCACAGGTAAGATCCTTTGGGACGTCGAGGTATTCAAAAACGCCGCGCCGCCCGTAAAGCACAAACGCAACAGCCACGCTTCGCCCACCCCTTGGCTGGAGGGCGATCGGCTTTACGTCACGTTTGGACCGTCGGGAACAGCCTGCCTCTCGACGAAGGACGGCGCGAAACTGTGGGAGAATCGCGAGCTGAAATGGGACGTGCAGAACGGCCCCGGCGGGAGCGTTTCATGCACGGCGGATTTAGTGCTCATTCCGTGCGACGGAATCGATTTCCAATTCGAAGCCGCGCTGAGCAAGAAGGACGGTAAGCTCGTCTGGAAAACGGAGCGCAGCGGCAAGGCCCAGCTCGCGCAAAAGCCGACCGACATGCACAAGGCATACGGCACGCCGGTATTACTGACCGTCGATGGCAAACAGCAGAGCGTCACCAACGCAGCGCAGCGCCTTTACGGAATGGACCCGGCGACCGGCAAGGAGCTTTGGTTCGTGAATTACCCCGGCTTTTCCAATGTCCCAATCCCGCAGACTGACGGCAAATCGCTCTACATCACGACGGGCTTCAACAAGGCCGAGCTTTGGGCCATCCGCCTCGGCGGCGCTAGCGGCGACGCCACGGAATCGCACGTGATTTGGAAGCAAATCAAGGGCGCGCCCACGGAAGCCACGCCGGTGGTTGTCGGCGACCGCATCTACACGCTCACCAGCGGCGGCATCGGCTCGTGCATCAATGCGACCAATGGCGAAGTCGTCTGGCAAAACCGCGTCGGAGGCGATTTCGCTGCGACGCCGCTCGTCGCGGGCGACCGGATTTATTGCTTCGACGCATGGGGGCGCACGGATGTCTTCGCGCACGGCGATGCCTACAAGCAGCTCGCCTCGAATCGCCTCACCGACGGCTGCATGGCCTCACCCGCCGTAGTCGGGAAGGCGCTCATCGTGCGCACGAAGACGGCGCTTTACCGCATCGAGGAGTAGCGTCAGCTCAAATACCCCGCTAGTTCCCCGCGCGCCGCTTCCGTCAGATCGATGCGGAATCCCTCCGCAGGGATGACCTTGAGCGGACGCGAGACGCCTATGAGCCGCAGCTCCACGGCGCGGTTGCCGGGATGGCGCATGATCACGTCGCGCACGGCGACGAAATCCTTCTCGTCCATCTTCGCGATGTCGAACGTTAGCACCACCGGCTTTTCCTTTGGCAGGGGCTTCGTCAGCACTTCGATCTTGTCGGCGGCGACGCGCGGCCCCTCATCGCGGATGTCGAGGCGGCCCGTCATCGTGATCACTTTACCGGCCACGAGCAGGTGCTGGAACTTCGTGTAGGCCTCGCTCCAAATCATCACTTCCAGTTGATCCGTGAGGTCTTCGAGCACCACGATGGCGAACGGCTTCCCGTCCTTCTTCGTGAACTTCTTTTCGACCGACGCCAACTGCCCGGCAATCGTCACGACGCTCTTCGGCTCCTTCTCGCGCAGCCGTCCGATCGGCACGTATTTCGGCTTCTCCAGCTCGCCGCGATACTCGTCGAGCGGATGCCCCGTGACGTAGAAACCGAGCAGCTCTTTTTCAAATTGCAGCTTCTCACTCGCGGGCCACGGCACCACGCGGTTCGCCCCCATTTTCTTCGCCGGTTTCGCCACCGCCATCATATCGCCGAAGAGCGACGACTGGCCGTTCGCCTTGTCGCGCTGGGCGCTCGCGGCGGCGGCGAGCGAGCCCTCCACCTCCGAGAACATCTGCGCGCGTTCCGCTCCGGTAAAGTCGAACGCCCCGCATTTGATCAGACTCTCCACGACTTTGCGGTTCACTTTCTTCGAGTCCACCCGCGAGCAGAAATCGTCCACCGAGCGGAAGTTCCCCGCCTTCTGGCGCTCCTCGATTGCCGCCGCCATCGCCAGCTCACCCACGTTTTTGATCGCCGCCAGCCCGTATCGAATCGACCCGATATGCGGGCGCTCCCCACCCTCTGCCGGGACCGCTGCGGGCATCGACGCCATTGCCGCCGCGTCGGCGAGATCCTCAAAGCGATGATTCTCAGCATCCGCCTCCGCGTCGGAAAGCACCGAGCCCAAGTCCGCGTCCGGCGCGATTTCCAGCTCCTCGGGCACCTCCTTCGCCGCGTCGGCTTTCACCACCGCCTTGCGCAATGCCTTCAGGGCCGCGAGGCCCTCGGCGCTCACCTCGGATGGCTGGAACTTCAGCCCGCTCTCATTCACGTCGGGCGCCAGGAGCTTGATGCCAAGCCTCTCGCACTCGCCCACGAAAATGCTGATCTTGTCCATGTTCGCCACCTCATTGCTCATCACCGCCGACATGAACTCCACGGGGTAGTTCGCCTTCAAATATCCCGTCTGATAGCTCACCCACGCATACGCAGCGGAATGCGAACGATTGAATCCGTAGCCTGCAAACTTCTCCAGCGTGTCAAAGATCTCGTTCGCCTTCTTCTCCTCGATTCCATGCAGCGTCGCCGCGCCTTCGCAGAACTTGATACGCTCCTTCGCCATCTTATCCTTGTCTTTCTTGCCCATCGCTCGACGCAACAAATCCGCGCCGCCCAGCGTGTAGCCCGCAAGGATCTGCGCCGCCTGCATGACCTGCTCTTGATACACCAAAACCCCGTACGTCTCCGACGTGATTCCCATCAGCAACTCATGCGGCGCCTTCACCTTCGCCTTCCCCTTCTTGCGCTTGATGTAATCCGGAATCAGCTCCATCGGCCCCGGACGGTAGAGCGCCAGAATCGCGTTGATATCTTCGATGTCCGTCACGTCGAACTGCCGGCACACATTCACCATGCCGCCCGACTCCACCTGGAACACCGCAATCGTCTCCCCTCGGTTGTATAAATCGAACGTCGCCTGATCATCCATCGGCACCACATCAATGTCGAACTCCGGCGTATGTTGCCGGATCAGATTCACCGCATCCGCAATCACCGTCAGCGTCTTCAGCCCCAGAAAGTCGCACTTCAGCATCCCCACCTCCGTCAGCGGACCCATCGCGTATTGCGACACGATCGACCCGTCGTTCGACCGTGAAAGCGGAATATACTCCGACAAATCCCGGTCCCCGATCACCACACCCGCCGCGTGTACGCCCACCCCGCGCGTCAGCCCCTCCAGCTTCGTCGCGGCGCTCCACATCGTCGCCACCGCCGCATCGTTCTGGATTGCCGCCGCCAGCTCCGGGTTCTTATCGATTGCCCCCATCACCTTCTCGATCTCGCCCGTCTCTTTGTTCTTCTTCTCGTAGCCCGCCAGCGTGATTCCCAGCTCGTTCGGGATCATCTTCGCGATCCGGTCCGCATCGCCGTAGCCCATCCCCTGCACCCGCGCAACATCGCGCACCACCGACTTCGCACCCAGCGTGCCGAAAGTGATGATCATCGACACCGCCCGGTCCCCGTACTTCTTCCGCACATAATCAATCACCTCGCCCCGCCGGTTCACACAAAAGTCCACGTCGATATCCGGCGGCGACACGCGCTCGGGGTTCAGAAAGCGCTCGAAGAGCAGCTTGAACCGGATCGGATCGATGTCTGTAATCCCCATCGCATACGCAATCATCGAGCCCGCCGCCGAGCCGCGTCCCGGCCCCACCGAGATCCCCTGCCGCCGCGCCCAGTCGATAAAGTCCCACACGATCAGGAAGTAATTCACAAACCCCTGCGCCTCCAGCACCGCAATCTCCAGCGCATACCGGCTCTGAATCTCCTCCGAGTTCCACCGGCTCCCGTAGCGCTTGTGCAGGCCCGCATCCACGATCTCCCGCAGATACTCATTCCGCGTCTTCCCCTCCGGCGGCGTATAGTCGGGATACTTCGGCTTCGTATCCAGGGTGAACCCCGTCCGCTCCGCAATCGCCAGCGTATTGTCGCACGCCTCCGGCAAATCCCGCCACATGTGCCGCATCTCCTCCGGCGTCTTAAAGTACACCTCCGTCGTGTACCGCATCCGGCGCTCATCCGTCACATTCGCGCCCGTCCCGATACAAATCAGCACATCATGCGCATCGTGATCCTCCTTGTTCAAAAAATGCACATCATTCGTCGCCACCATCCCCACCCCCAGCTCCCGCGCAATCTTCGGCAGCTCCTTGTTCACCTTGATCTGCTGCTCGATCCCATGGTCGCACATCTCGATGAAATAATTCTCCCGCCCCAGAATATCCCGATACATCCCCGCCAGCTCCCGCGCCTTCTTCAAATCATCCTGCGCATGGATCGCATACGGCACCTCCCCCTTCAGACACCCCGAAAGCCCGATCAGCCCCTCCGCATGAGCCGCCAGCAGCTCCTTATCGATCCGCGGCTTGTAGTAAAAGCCATCCAGATGCGCGATCGACACCAGCTTCATCAGATTCTTATACCCCGCCTCATTCTGCGCCAGCAGCGTAAAGTGGAAATTCCCCTCCTGCTTCGTCGAGGCTGACTTCTTCAAATACGAATCCGGCGCCACATACACCTCGCACCCGATGATGGGCTTGATCCCCGCCTTGTTGCACTCCTGGTAAAAATCAATCGCCCCGTACATCGCCCCGTGGTCCGTAATCGCCAGCGCCGGCATCTTCAGCTT
>JAYSTZ010000799.1:0-2534 GCA_043719365.1 Verrucomicrobiaceae bacterium
TTGCCGATGCCTGCACGCGTCTCGGCATCAGCCAGAGCGTCACGCTTTTGCTCGATAAAAAGCGCACGATTCCTGTGGTCTGGGGCGTTTTCCGTCCGCGGCTCATGCTCCCGCTCGAAGCCCGCGACTGGAGCGACGAGCAGCTTTGCTCCGTGCTTCTCCACGAACTCGGCCACATTAAACGCCGCGACACCCTCGTGCAGTGGCTCACGCAAATCGCCTGCGCGCTGCATTGGTGGAACCCGCTCGTGTGGCTCGCCGCATGGCGTCTCCACGCCGAGCGCGAGCGTGCTTGCGACGACCTTGTCCTCGCCAGCGGCGTCCGTCCATCCGCCTACGCCGAGCATCTCCTCGACGTCGCCACACGCCTGTCGCCCGCCCGCTGGACGAGCGCATGTGGACTCGCAATGGCCCGCAAATCCTCGCTCGAAGGCCGCCTCATGGCCGTGCTGAGCGAGAAACTCAATCGCAACGGAGTCACCCGCGCCCTAGCGGTAGCCGCGCTCATCCTCGGTGCCGCCATCGCCCTGCCCGTAGCCATGCTGCGCGCGGCCGATGAAAAATGGAACCCGCCCAGCGGCGCGCACGTCGGCGGCAACGACTTCTCCACCTACTGCGTCCACGACGGAAAGGACACCTCGTTCGTCATCGCGTATCACGGCGACTTCGACTCATCCACCGCGAGCAGCTCAAACGCAAAAGCGCGCACCTGGAGCAACGACGTCACGCTCACGGCAAAAAAGCCCGGCATCGCACTCCGCGTCCACCGCACGCACACCGCGCCCGGCAAACTCAGCATCACCACCGCGCCCGCCGAAGCCTGGGGCCTCAGCAAGCCCGCGCCGCCGCCGCGCGACTTCGGGCAAAAAGAATACGACCTTGCGAAGGGCCGCGTCTTCCTTCTCACAGTCAGCGGCACCGTCCGCCAACTCGACATCGCCACGCCGCCCGTCACGGACCGCGAAAGCGCGGACAAACTTGCGAAGCTCATCGCCGCCATCCCGCCGCAAACAGCAAAGGCGCTGGACGGCGCGAACGGCGAAGACGTAGCGCTCGCAATCGACGCGCGGGTTCAGTCTATCGTCGAGCGCTCGCTCGGAGATTCCGGAGTCGGGCGTGGAGCCAGTGTTGTCACAGATCCGGAAAATGGAGCAGCCATCGCAGTTGCTTCGGTTCCAAAGATTGCAAAAGGCCGTGGCCGCATCCTCGACCGCAACTCAGTCGTGCTCGCGGATACTTCGCCGGAAGGCGTTCGCGGATATCCTTACAAGGCGCTGGCTGCCCATGCGATAGGCTTCCTTGCTCCGGTGGACGGTGGGTCGGCGCAAGGTCGCACTGGCTCGGAAAAGATGTTCAACGACACGCTCGCTAAGGGTGAAGACGTGACGCTTTCCATCGACGCGCGGATTCAGTCCATCGTCGATCGCACGCTCATAGATTCCAGCATAGGGCGAGGCGCCGCAGTCGTGATTGATTTGGACGATGGCGGAGTGGTCGCAACTGCTTCGGTTCCGAACTACGAGCCGGAGCGTTTCATGAGGGAGGACTTGATGGCTACCGCGAAGTTTTACGGTGAGAACACGGCTGATCCGCTGATTGACCGCGCCTCTACCGAATACCCACCAGCTTCGACGTTCATGCCCGTTACCGCGCTCGCTGGGATGGCTGCTAAAATCAGCCCGAATAAAACGTGGAGCTGCGTTGGCGGGGTGAACTACGGCGGACGAATTATGAAATGCACAGGATCACACGGGCCGCTCAACGCAACCGATGCGCTCAAGAAGTCTTGCAATTGCTACTTTTACCAATTTGCCAACGAAGCTGGCCTCGAAACCGTCGGGAAGACTGCTCATGCACTCGGACTCGGAGCACCGTTGCCGTCGTATTTGCTCAACGATTCGGGAGTGATTTCCGATGCCGCATGGTTCGCCAAACACTACCCCGGCCAGCAACTCGATAAGTCTTCGGGACAACTAGCAAACATGAGTATCGGACAAGGGCACATCAAAGCGACTCCGCTGCAAATGGCATGGGTCGCTGCCCAGATAGCGAAGTCCGGAAAAGCGATGCGCCCTCACATTTTGCATGGCCCAGGCGACCCTCTTGATCTTTCGGACTCCGGTCTTCCGCCCGAGTCGTTTCAACCAGTGCGGAAAGGAATGGAAATGGTCGTCAATCATGCTGGCGGAACAGGCAATCGCGCGAAAAGTGATCGCTTTTGGATCGCTGGGAAAACGGGCACCGCTCAAGTCTATCGCCTGGAAAAGAATGAAAATTCAACTTCTCAAAAAGAGCCGAATTTCATCGTTTGGTTCATTGGTTACGCACCCGCAGATGATCCGAAGTATGCATTTGCCGTGATGGCGGAAACCGGCGACAGCTCAGGGAGCGGCGGGAGAATCGCGGCTCCCATTGCCCGCCAGATTATGGAGGAAGCAATGTCACCGCTCCCGAAGCCCGAGGTGATTCCCGAATCTAAGGGGCACTTTAATCCGGTCAAGGAAGTCGCCCTGAATTCTGACCGGAAGATGGTT
>JAYSTZ010000800.1:0-2534 GCA_043719365.1 Verrucomicrobiaceae bacterium
GGCCGGAAGGTGGAGTGCCATCGTTTCGCCATCGTGGACCGATCCGTGCCCACCGTTGCCGGCATGGCGGAGATCCTTGATTGCCTCGACGAAGCACTCGTCCGTCGCGAAGGGGTTTACGTGCATTGCTGGGGTGGCCGTGGACGGACTGGGACTGTGGTCGCGTGTCACCTGCGTCGGACGCGTGGGCTGTCGGCGACGGCGGCGCTCTCACTCCTCGCCAACGCCTTCCACGCCGCACTGAAAGTATTCACGGAAATCTACGAACAGCCGCCCTTCGTCGCCGAGCGTTTTCATTTTCAACTGCTGGAGGCCGGACAGCTCGGCAACCGGCCCGAAAGCGAAATCGGCTCCAACGGGTACGTGATGCACACCCTCACCGCGAGCATCTGGTGTCTCCTCACTTCCAATTCATTCGAGGAAACCGTGCTCAAAGCCGTCAATCTCGGCGGTGATACCGACACGACTGGGACCGTCGCTGGCGGGCTTGCCGGTGCCTACTATGGCGTCGAGGCAATCCCAACCGCGTGGAAAGAAGCGCTGGCGCGACATGACGAAGTCGAATCGCTGTTCGCCCGGTTTCTCACCAGCTACCACGCCGCTTTCATCGAGACCTGAGAGAATGAGTACGCCAATCAATTTTTACCGAGTGCAGGACGCTTACGGGGAGTTCTCCAATTTTTCGTTTCATCCGTTTCGGCTCAAAGGCAACGAGTGGCCTACGACAGAACACTATTTCCAAGCGCAGAAATTCTCTGGAACCGAACATGAAGAGGCGGTTCGCCGGGCGGCGTCGCCAATGATCGCCGCGCGGCTTGGTCGCGCCAGATCGAGACCGCTACGTCAGGATTGGGAGCGAGTGAAGGAGGACATCATGCGAGACGCGCTACGGGCTAAATTCACGCAGCAGCCGACACTCCGTGATCTCCTGTTGAGCACCGGGGACCATCCTTTGATCGAGCATACCGCGAATGACAGCTACTGGGGCGACGGAGGCGACGGAAGTGGGCGCAATCGCCTCGGCACTCTGCTCATGGAACTTCGCGCGTCGTTTGCCGAGGAGGCCAGAAAAGGAAATCCCTCATGAAAGCGACGATGCTATTTCGCCCCGTCGGGCCGCACGAACTCACGCTGATCGCTGAGAGCGGCTATCGCGAATTTCCGCCGCGTCTGCCGGATCAGCCGATTTTCTACCCAGTGCTGAACGAGGAATATGCACGGCAAATTGCACGCGACTGGAACGTCAAGGCGTCGGGGTCTGGCTTTGTCACGCGCTTTCAAGTCGCGAGTGCTTTCCTGGAGAAATACCCGGAGCAAGTAGTCGGCGGTGCGATTCATCGCGAACTGTGGATCCCGGCGGAAGATCTCCCCGAGTTGAACCGCAACATCGTCGGCCTCATCGAGGTCATCGCCGAGTTTTATCCGGACCCGAGCCATCCGATCGCCACGCCAAACTGACCACACCATGCCCCACACCTACGAATATCCACGCGCGGCACTGACAGTGGACTGCGTCGTCTTCGGCTTGGACGAAGGCGAGCTGAAGGTCTTGCTCATTCGGCGCGGTCTTGCGCCGTTCAAAGGCAAATGGGCGCTGCCGGGCGGCTTCGTGCGCGTGGACGAAACGATCGACGAGGCCGCGCGGCGTGAGTTGGAGGAGGAAACGGGGCTGGCTAATGTCTTTCTCGAACAGCTCTATACCTTCGGCACTGTGAATCGTGATCCGCGCGAGCGCGTGGTGAGCGTCGCCTATTACTCGCTGGTGAAGCTCGCTGAGCATCCGGCGACTGGCGCCAGCGATGCAAGCGACGCGGCGTGGTTCCCCGTCGCAAAACCTCCGGCGCTCGCTTTCGACCATGCAGAGATCCTGCAGACCGGCTTGAGCCGGCTGCGGGGCAAGGTGCGCTACGAGCCCATCGGCTTCGAGTTGCTGCCGGCCAAGTTCACGCTCTCGCAGCTTCAACACCTTTACGAAGCCGTGCTCCAAAGCGATTTGGACAAGCGGAACTTTCGCAAAAAGATCCTCAGCATGGGTCTGCTCGTTCCGCTGAAAGAGCAGGCGCGCTCGGGTGCTCACCGCCCGGCGCAGTTGTTCCGCTTCGACGCTAAAAAGTATGACTCGCTGAAGAAGCGCGGCTTCAACTTTGAGTTATGACGCCATCACTACCCACGGCTGTCGGAGTCGAGACGGTGCCAATGGCGAATAAACGGGCAGACGCTCTTGCTGGCGTCCTAATCGGGATCGCTGTAGGCGACGCACTGGGACTCCCGATGGAAGGAATAACTGCGCAGCGGCAGCAGCGACTCTTTCCGCCGCCGCTGCGCCATCGCCTTGTCGGCCGCTTCGGTATGATCAGCGACGATACCGAGCACACCCTCATGCTCGCGCAGGCGCTTCTCGAATGTCCGGCTGATCCGGGAGCCTTTCAGCGCGCACTCGCGCGACGGCTGCGCTGGTGGCTGGTGGGTCTCCCCGCAGGCGTCGGTTTCGCCACGCTGCGCGCGATTCTTAAATTGTGGGTTGGCATTCCCCC
>JAYSTZ010000009.1:0-33711 GCA_043719365.1 Verrucomicrobiaceae bacterium
AATGGTGCTCGCGAGAGGACTCGAACCTCCACAGGTTTCCCTATATGATCCTGAGTCATACGCGTCTGCCAATTCCGCCACGCGAGCAAAACTCGGGGCGGAGATAGAAGCCGTCCGCTCCCTCTCTGGCAAGGGGAGTTTTCCGATAAATGGGATTTTGACGCAAAAGCGCGCCAGAGAGAAACGAAAAAGCCCCCGGCTGAGTGTGACGGTTGTGATTAAAAGTGGAAAAGCGCGAAGCGCAATGTAGCCCGCGAACCGCAGGTAGCCTAGAAGGCAATCCCTTCGCGGCTGAATATGACTCGCGAAGCGACCAATCAATCGAAGTGCCGCTTCGCGGGAGGTGTGAAGCAGCGAAGCGATTGTCTTTCAGGCTACCTCCGGTTCGCGTGCTACTTTCTCCGGGCTTCGGATGATTCCACTTTTAATTACACCCGAGTGTGGCAGCCGGGGGCGGTTTTACGATTTGTCGTTCATCGGGAACGACATCGCACAATCAGTGGTGCGTTGTCGCCGGTCCGCGCTGGAACAATGACTGAACGTCTTCGGGATTCATGTCGCAAAGATCGAGGCTCATCTCTCCGCGAGCTGAGGCGACCTTGAGCTGCTCGGCGATTTGCTTCACGGTTGGGGCAGCGTAGTATTTCATAGAACCCACGGTCTGCTGGGTTCCGAACACGAGAACAAGCAGGAGATGTTCGTCGATATTCAGGATTAAGGTGCTGTACGTCTCGCCCTGCTGGTACATGCTGGTGAAGTTGTGCTCGTTGACCAACTGCGCCATGAAATGGGTGGCGTTGAATGCGTTGGAGCCGAGAGTCGCGAGCGTCACGGTATCCACTGATTCAGTGGATCCATACTGGTGAATGAGATACCCGGCTTTCTCGACGAGCATCGAGAGGATGGCCTCGCTTTTCTTTACGAGGTCTCGAAGAGAGGCCTCAAAGAAGGCCATGTCCTCCTCAATTAATTGCGGAAATGCCATAGTCGTGCTCGGTTATTTGTTGAGGTATTTGTGAATGAGCATCTTGGTGATCATGTTCAATGTCTCGAACACGCCCTCGGTTTTGCTCGCAACTCCTTCAAAATACGGGGCGTGGATATCACGGTTATTGAGCACGTATTCCAAATATTCAACCGGTGCCGCCTCAGGCGTGTCGCGCTTGTTGTATTGGATGACGTATGGGATGTCTTCGAGATTCAGGTTGAGCGACTTCAAATTGTCGATCATGTGCCCGAAAGTCTCGATGTTTTCGGCCATCTTGTCGTACTGGCTGTCGGCAACGAAGACGATACCGTCCACGCCGCGGAGCACGATTTGCCGGGTTGCATTGTAGATGACCTGGCCGGGCACCGTGAAGAGCGAGAACTTCGTCTTGAAGCCTTTGATGGTGGTTGCTTCCAGCGGGAAGAAGTCGAAGAAGAGCGTCCGGTCGCTGCTGGTCGCAAGCGACGTCATTTTGCCTTTTGCGGATGCATCCGGTACTTGGACGTTTGCGTGGACCTGCTCCAGATTGGTGGTCTTGCCGCTCTTTGCGGGTCCGTAATAGACGATCTTGAGCTGGAGCTCCTTAGTTGCGCGGTTGATGATTGCCATGGTGTTTGTTTCGTGGGCTGAAGGTTTTTAGCTGTTTTGATTGGCCAGCTCGTTGCAGACGAGATGGAGTCCGTCGGGGAGGTTTTCTCCGCATTTGCCGAGAGCGGCGAAAAAGACTTTGCCGTGCCGGAACAGGCGAATCGGACCGTTCTCGGTGTTGAGCGTGACGTCGTTCGTCCCGCCCAGTTGCATTTCGCCGGTATAACGGTCCATGCGGCTGAAGACCTGTGGCATAAAGGCCGCGAACGTTTCTGCGGAGAATCCTTCGGGAAGCTTTTCCGCGACGACCAGGCCTTCTTCCAGAGCCACGACGACTCCAGCGACGCCTTGCATTGCGCAAGTGAGTTGCACGAGTTCGTTCGGCATCCAGTCGGTTTTTCCAGGAATCTCGAAAAGCTCGGCGAGAGTGGCGGGCATCCGACCCGTGGAATGCGAAGGCGCTCTCTCAACTGGTGGAGTCAGGGCCGGAGCCATGACGTGGGCGGTCACGGAGGGCGGAGGCAGGACTCGTTGAAGTTGCGCCACTGGATCGGCAGGGAGCGGAGCAACCGGCGCTGGCACCGGAGCGGCGACAGGAGTCGATCCAGCGCTCGGTCCGAAGAAGTCTGGCAGCGAGGTGTCGGCTTGTGCCATGCGCTTTTTGGCACCGGTGGAAGCAACAAACGCCGGTGCGACAATCTTTAGAGGTAATACCAACTGTGTGTCGTCCGGAATATTAATCGTGGACGCCGCCGGTGGTTTCAGCCAGCGCTTCAACTGCGCCCAGGAGAAGGAAACTTTGCCCTTTTGGAGCAGAGGACCCACTTCGGAAGCAGGAATCAGGATGCGGGTATCGCCCGGAAGGATGGAGAGTTCATTCCTGTGTCCTTCCTGCCAGCCCGCCGCGAGCTCGACGAGCAGCAGAGACAGTTCGCCTGTCAGGTTGAGCGGTGCAGAGCCTTCCGATTTGCCCGCAGGTTGCGGCGCCGGAGGGGCGGGAGCTGCCGGAGCCGGCATCCGCAGTTTTTGCTCTGGAGCAGGAGTGGCGGACGGTGCTGGCGCGGAGTTCGGGGTGTGACCCGGCGTGACGACGCTGCGCTTATCGCCCGAACTGAAAAGGCCCACCGCATCGTCTGGAACCGAGTAGGTGCGTTGGTCGTCCCGGCGCTTCAACGCGTTCGGGCTGATTGTCTTAAAAACCTCGGACAGCGGGACATCCACCAGCCGCTTGTCTTCCACGTTCGCACTACGAAAGGTTCCGTTTGGCGCCTGACGATAGAGACTGGCCAGCGACATGCGCACTGCGCCGCTGGGAAGCTGCTTCATAATAGCAGCGACGGGCAGAACGACCTTGACGTCGGAGGCCGGCATTTCGTTCACAGTGGATTTCAGATCTGCGGGAAGCTTATCCAGAATCGCCCGGAGGGAAAGCGAAGCAACCTCGACTCCGCTTTGGAGCTCAGGGTGCTTGGACAGTGGAGTGCTCGCGGTCTTGGCGACCACGTTTTTCATACTTGCGGTGTCGCTGGTCTTTGAGAATAGGTTTTTTAGAAACTTGAGCATGTTGGCTGGTAGTTGCGAAAAAGAGGATAGCAGCGAACATGCCAGATCGAATTTCGATGTGAGAATTATGAAATTTCTTCTATCTACTCACATGGCCTGCCGTGTGCTTGTTTTATGGTAAGGCCGCTCTTGCACGACGGACCGATACCACTTACATCACCGCTCAACATGGCTCTTCGCCAACGTATTCTCATTCTCGACGACGAACAGGACCTCTTGGAAATCTACCAGGAGATTCTGGCGCGTCTGCCCTCGCAGCCCGAGATCCGCACTGCCAGTAGCGGAGCCGAGGCGATCGCAGCCCTTGAGTCGGACCCTTTCGCCTTGCTTCTTGTGGACCTCAATATGCCGCAAATGGACGGCTTTCAGGTGCTCGCGATCGTTCGCCGCCGTTTCCCTGCGCTGCGAACGGTGGTGATGACGGGCGCGACCGATGAAGACCTCCGCGGACGAGCCTACAGGGTCGGCGTGGATCTCTACATTGAGAAACCGAAGACCGGTCGCGAAATCATCTTTTTTGTGGACTGCATCGAGTCACTGCTGGAGCGGGAAAGCCAGGGCGGCTTCCGCGGCGTCCAAAGCAAGACGCTCCTCGATATTATCCAGCTTGAGTGCCTGACGCAAAACACATGCGTTCTCAAAGTCACAAGCGAGCTTGGCGAAGGGCGTGTGTGGATTCAAAAAGGCGAAATTGTCGATTCCACGGTCGAGGATAAGACCGGCAAGGAAGCAATCGTCGAGATGTTGGGCTGGAAAGCCGGAAACTTCGAAGTATTGCCTTACGGTCTCCCCCGCTCGCGCACCATCTTCATCAATTACGAGTCCCTCCTCATGGAGACTGCGCAGTCCATGGACGAAGCGTCGGATTTGAACCCGTCCGAGCGCATCACTCCGGAGACGGTGCTTGCTTCGTTCGCACGCTTTACCGGTGTGCAGTTTGCGATCGCAGTCGAAGCGGGTGATCGGGTGAAATATGAACACTGGGGTGCCGATGAACCCGGCCCGCTCGCGCTTTGGATTCACGAGTCCACAGCGCTCTTTAAGGGTCTGGGCGAGATGCTCGCATGTGGGGAACTCCAGGATGCGGAGGCTCTGGGAGCGCAGAGACACCTTTCCATTTTATCGGGCGACGAGGAGGCTCTCGGGGTGGGATTTACCCGCGCACTCGGACTCAGCCAGATCCGCGAAACCCTAAAGCAAATCGAAGCAAAATGGGCATCCTAAAACCTTTCCATCGCACCCACGTACCCGTTCAAGTGGACCGGATTCCATCCGGCTGTTTTGCCGTCCATCGCGGGGGTGAAATTGTCACTTCCACCTTGCCGAGTTGGTTTCCAGAGAGGCTCACCATGGAAATATCCCGGACGGTTCTCAAAGCAATCCGGTCCGCCCAGGACACCGGCCTCGCGGTTTCCGAACTGCACATCAACTATGCTGGAATCGAGATCACGGGGCGTGATCTGCGCGGCGGTGCGCTCATTTTCCTACGCCCTCGGCAACAAAAACTCACACGGCAAGCGCCACCTTCATCCATGAGCTACAAAAACGTCGAAGACTTCATCCTGCACCTTGAAGCCCACATCGAGTGCTGGAAGCAGTTTAACCTATACGTCAACCTCGCCCGCGACAAAAAGTTCACGCCCGAGGACGAGGCGCAATTTTTGGACCTCAAGAGCCTAATCACGCAGGGTTCGGAGTCCATTTCAGCCGCAGAGGTGAAGGGCGGCCCGCGTAAAGAGGATGTCCTTGCTCTTTTCTCTTCCACGCCAAGCCTGCGGTATCTCGCAGACATGAGCGACAGCATCCCCACTGTCGAAGGCCAGTGGCACCGCATCTACCTCGCGCTCCAGTCCTTGCTCGGGCAGCTCAAGGTTCAGCAGAACAAAGCGGAAGAGGCCAAGGGTGGCGGATGGAGTTTGTTCGGACGGAAGTAATCAACTGCGCAAAAAGGGAGGCCTCCCGGAATAGCGACTCCCGCATGTCACGTTTTTCGATAACGTGAATTGCGTGATATCATCTGGCGGAAATAAAGAGACTGCGGAAAGGACCGAGTCGTAGCGAGGGCGTCCCGCCCCCGAGCGCCGAAGGCGCTTGCCGCGCTGCGACACTGTGTGTCGCAACGGGGCCGAGACGGCCCCGCTACTTTCATCCGTCTCTTTATTCGTGGACGATGGTATGATTGGCCCGCGAAAAGCGCTAAAAGCCGCTAAACGCTCAACAGTTTTTCTGCTTCGCAAGGGATTGATTTCGCGTCTTTTCGCGCTTTTCGCGGGCCATGCATCGTTCCTACTGACACTCCGCATGTCGTCGCGCAAGCGAGTTCGGCGCGTACGCAAAATCGCGCGCAGCCTGCATTGAAGCGACCGCGCGCGATTTGAATTCTATTTTGCGGAAATCCGCGAATCCTTCAGTCTAGCCCACGCCGGATTTCTCGGAGCGCTTGCGGGCACCTGCATCGAGAATCTTCTTGCGAAGACGGATCGATTTCGGCGTGACCTCGACGTATTCGTCCGGCGCGATGTATTCAAGCGAGCGCTCGAGACTGAGCTTCAAAGCCGGCGGGAGGGCGATGCCCTTACCGTCGCCCTGCGAGCGCATGTTGCTGAGCTTCTTCGCGCGGCAGGGGTTCACGGGCATGTCTTCGTTGCGGCTGTTTTCGCCGACGATCATTCCCTCGTAGATTTCCTCCTGCGGATCGATGAACAAACGTCCACGCTCCTGCACCGTATCGAGCGCGTAAGCCGTGCTCACGCCGTTTTCCATGCTCACGAGCACACCATTGCCGCGATTCGGGATTTCGCCTTTGTGCGGTCCGTAGCCGTGGAAGAGCGAGCTGGTGATACCCATGCCTTTGGTGACATTGACGAGCACAGTCTCGAAGCCGATGAGCCCGCGCGTCGGGATGATGGCGACCAGCGCGACACTGTGCGGGTGATGCTCCATATTTGTGATCTCCGCTTTGCGTCCTGCGAGACTCTGGATGATGTCTCCCAGGTATTCGCCGGGAAGATCGACGTTCAGCTCTTCGTAAGGCTCCAAGACGTTGCCAGCCTCATCCTTCTTGAAGATAACTTCGGGGCGTGAGACGAGGACTTCAAAGCCCTCACGGCGCATCTGCTCCACAAGAATCGCGACCTGCATTTCGCCGCGCGCCTTGATGTCGAAGTGGCCGGCCGTATCCGTGTCTGCGACTTGGATGGAGACGTTCGTCCGCGTCTCGCGGAAGAGCCGCTCGCGCACCTGGCGTGCGGTGAGGAGCGTGCCTTCCTTGCCAGCCAGAGGGCCGTCGTTGATGCAAATCTTCATGCTGATCGTCGGTGGATCGATGTCCACAAACGGCAGCCGCTCGCGCGTTTCGCTGTCCGTCAGCGTCTCGCCGATGAACACGTCCTCAAATCCCGCGATGCCCACGATGTCGCCCGCCCATGCTTCCGGCACTTCCACTTTCTTGAGGCCTTCGTGGCCAAAAACTGCGGTCACTTTCGCCCGCGACGTGCGGCCTTCATTGTGGAGGCAGACGATGGTATCGCCCGTCTTCACGCTGCCGCTGACGATGCGCCCGTAGGCGAGTCGCCCGAGGTATTCACTGTGGTCGAGGTTCGCTACGACAAATTGAAAGTAAGGCACTTCGCTGATTTTCGGCGCTGGCACTTTGTCCACAACCGTCTGGTAGAGCGCTTCCATCGTCGTGGTCTCCTCCTTGAGGTCGAGCTTCGCAAATCCATTCTTCGCGCTCGCATAGACGATCGGGAAGTCGAGCTGGTCGTCATTCGCGTGCAGTTCGAGAAACAACTCGAAAACCTGATCGAGCACCTTCAGCGGGTTCGCGTTCGGACGGTCGATCTTGTTGATGACCACGATAGCCTTCGCACCGTTTTCCAGCGCTTTTTTCAAAACGAACTTCGTTTGCGCCTGCGGGCCGTCATACGCATCAACGACGAGCAACACGCCATCAATCATCTTCATGATGCGCTCCACCTCGCCGCCAAAATCGGCGTGTCCGGGAGTGTCCACGATATTCACGTGGTAACCCTTCCAGATGAACGCCGCGTTCTTCGCGCGAATGGTGATGCCCTTTTCGCGCTCGAGGTCCATGGAGTCCATGATGCGCTCTTCGCTGGCTTTGGCTTCGTTGGCCCGGAAGGTACCGGCTTGTTTGAGCAAGCAGTCCACGAGCGTTGTTTTGCCATGGTCAACGTGAGCGATGATGGCGATGTTTCGGATATTGTCTTTCTGCATAAATCTACTTTCCCTTAAAAAAGGGGGCGGAACATGGCAGAAACATTTCATCTGGCAAGCGATGGATAGCGGTTGACCAAAATTCCGCTTTCCCGTAACGAGCGCCACTCAATTTCAAACCTCATGGGCAAACAATACAACAAAACCGAAAAGAAACGTCGCCGCGAATCCTACATCGAACGCAAAAAGGAGAAGGTGAAGGCTGGTCTGGGCAAAGCCAAGGCCGTCAAGAAACCTGCGGCGAAGAAGAAGGTCGAGAAAGCTGCCGCCGAGTAGCTTCCTTCCTTCCAACAAAGTATTTTCCGAAACAGCGAATCGTGACGAGCGTCGCGATTCGCTGCTTCGTTTTTGCGTCTCATGCGCTTCCTGCTCGTCGATGCCCATAGCGTGATCTTCGCTTGGCCGGAGCTTCGCGCCTTGCATCGCCGGCACACAGAGGCCGCCCGCGAGCAGCTCATCGCCCGCCTTACCGCCTACCAGGATGCCACCGGCACCAGAGTCGTCGTCGTATTTGACGGGCAGGGAAAAAAGAACACCTCCGAGAAACGCCCCTCCGGCATCCAGGTCTTCTACTCCTCCTCAAAAAAGACCGCCGACGATGTCCTGGAGCGGCTCGTCGCCAAATATGCTACCGAGCACGACATGACCGTCGCCTCCAACGACACCCTCGTCGCCCAAACCGTCATCACCTTTGGCGGCATGGCCATCTCCGTGGAAAGCCTCCTCGAAGACCTCGCGCGCGCCGACGCCGACCTCGCGCGGCGGATTCGCGGACTCCGCAAACGCTGAGCGCTCAACCTAAAAACGCCGTTGGTTTAACCGCGAAAGAACACAAAGAACACAAAAGAAGCGGATTGATGCGGCAACACGGCACGGCATCTATTCATCAAGGCGGGGAGTGCGCCAATTCTTGCAAATTACATTCTTTGTGTTTTTTGCGTTCTTTTGCGGTTATCCACTGCGGTTTTTAGGCTCAATCGAACCACTCGTCTTCCGGGTCAAACGCAGGCACCACGAAATTCAGTAGCTTCAATTTCCCCACCGCCCGATGCCGGCAACCAGGGCGGATCGTTACCGCCGTCAGCGGCTTCAGCGGAATGCGCTCGCCGTCCACCTCCAGCCAGCCCTCCCCTTCGATGACCACGTAAGTCTCCGTGAGGCCCTTATGGTAATGCGTGCGGGCCTCCGCGGAAATCTCCACCAAATGCGCGCTCAGCAACGGACTCGCCAGCTCATCAAAAGCCCGCCGCGCCGTCCCGCACGGGCAAGGAACTCCGGGAATCGAATCGAGTTGCGCAGAAGTGTAGCGTTTCATGGAAGTGTGGTAGCTCTGTGGCGTTTTGCCGTTCTCGCTTCAAGCTTTCGTGCGAGGTGGCCGGATTCTCGATGGGTTCATCAACTTGACATTTTACGGGGGGGGGTCTCTCTGTTCGGACGAGCGGATTGCTTGACGCCAGGAGGCACTGTGAGATGATTTTATACAATTCACAACTTCACGACACGGTATTCCCAGTTCTCTGCATTCTGGCCCACGTAGTGGTTCATAAAAAGCTACACTGCATTGGAATCCGATTGAAACTATCCCGGCGTTTGATGTCCGCGATTAAATGGTCCTATTGCATCGGGCTCTCGATCGAGGTCTATCATTTTCTATCATGGGTAACCCGGTGAATTATTCAGCGGACCCACAAATGCAACCAGGCCAAGCGAACACGATCCGAGAAATTCCGGAACTTCATGCTCAGCGAGGAGGTCTGTTGCCCTTTCCAAAAGTCAGGGCGAGGCCGGCGACAGTGAGAACTAAGCCTCCGATGCAACCCAACTGACGGTTCTGCATGAGGCCAAGATTGTTTACGCGTCCACCCCCCACACTGCCAAAACCCGTAACATAGCGGCTCTCAACGCGCACTGATGTGTCGTAAACGAAGAAGAAATACGCTGATATCGCAAAGCCGGCTAGCATCAAAAACACGCCGACTTGGGAAGATGCTGCCGCCGTTGAAGGGGGAGCGGGCACCCTGGGAGGTCGCGTGATGATCGAGGCTGGCCGGTTTTTTACAACTGAGTTCGGCTCCAACATCGAGCGCAGTTTAATCATTGGCTGCCAATTGGGAGCGCCCTCAAAATAATACTGAGTTTCGGTCGTAATGATACCGCTCTGCCACATGGAGCGTAGCTGGCCGATCGTATACGGACCTGCCTGTTTTCCGTCAGAGAGGATGAAATAAAGAGTATGATTGGGATGCGATTGCATTGGAAAAAGCGTGGGAAAAAATAACGACTGGCCGATATCAGCGCGAGGGAAAACCGCATTCCATAGTTCTACAGTGAGTGTGGTTCATGCTCGCTAAAAACTGCTGCCGCTGGGGCGGTCTCTATCATAGTGCATTTATAGTGCATTGTCGCCTGACTTTAGATCTAGGTATTACCGCGTTCTGCAAGGTCGTTCTCACTGCTTTCGAGCCATTGAAGTATCTCTTTGCATTTGTTTGCGTTGCCGCTGTCGACGTAAAGCGTAGCTAGTCGATAGGCACAAGGCCGAATGTAATGCCCGTGAAAAAGCGCCCCCGTGTCTTTGTCCACGCTTTGACAGCTATTCCAATAGATTTCATAGCGCCGAAGGCGCCCCTGCAACTCTGGTGAATCTTCACACCACTGAAAGTACGCCTTCTGGAGTTCCGTGACTCCAATGCAGCATTCACCGATTTGATCCTCTGTTGCTCGCTCAAGCCAAAGGTTGTTACAACGTTTAACCGCGCGCACGATGTCGTGTCGCCATGCATCGTTCATGATTCTATCATCGTTAGTTCTAGTGGTTGTCGCTAGGAGTTTGGCAGCTTGCGTCGCCGCGATAAGGTCATCTAATTGCTTTTGCAGTGCATTGCGCCACTTGAATTCCGCATGATACTCAATCGAGTTGTTGATCTTTGTAAGCAAATGGTCAAAAAAGCTCATAGGTCAGGTTTGATAAATCAGGAAATTTCGCGCGAAAACTTGAGCGTCGCCTTACAAGTTGCTGGTTTCTTACTTTGAGTTGGCACATTCTTTAAGGAGGTTTGCGGGGCTGAGGGGAGCAGGGCGGGCCTTCTCTGTCGAGTGGCGAAAATACCCGTTCCGGTGCGGCGTCGGACTCCTCTGGTGGGGGTTTTAGCTCTATAGGCGGGGGTGGGAGGGCAGCGGGTGGGGCTTTTTGGGCGGAGATTGGGGGTTGGGACTGCGGGGCTGGGGGTGAAAATGCCACGCGCCGGGGTTTGAGCCCGGCGCGTGGGTTTTTTAGCCTTTCGGCTGTCGTAAATGGCCGCCGAGGGTTCTACGGTCTTCCCCAAGGCCAAGCGCAGGATGGCGCGCATGTCATGCGCCATGTCTTGGAAACAACCGGCTTTGAACCAGCGCATGGCTTGTTGATGAAGCCGACTTTGATGACGCCGTCTTCGTCCATGTTGGCCAGTTGGTCCTTCGTGAACTTCGCCGGGAATAGTGACCGGAAATGGTTCAGGCCGGTCTTCGTCATGTCGTCGTGCTCGTGCTCGATTTTGAGAGTTCGGTTGACTCAGGTGCGGGCCGCGAAGTCTTCGGAGATGGCCAAGGCGTCGTCCATCGACCAGCCCTTCATCGGGGCGACGCCTACGCGGGCATTGCGTCCCAAGGCCAGGACGCCGGTCGGGGTCGTGAAGTTGCTGTGGGCGATGACTTGGTCGGCGGTAACCTTGTCGCCGGGTTTGACAAGGGCCGTGTCGTTCTCGTGGGTTTTCCTATTGAACGGGAAGTTACGGTATAGCTGCTTCCGCTCCGTGGTCCCGTCTTCGTAGTTGATGTCGATTCCATCATCGTCGGCGGACTTGATGACGCCGTTCAGGCTGGCGCGGGATGCGCCCGCGAAGTCACCCGCGATGGCGTCGAACGACCTGCCGGATTCCGGGTCGAGGTTCCGGACGAGCGGCGCTTTGGGTTTTGTAGGCAAAATACTTACAGAATGATCAGCCGACTGCCACTATCCAGAAATTTATGGAATGTCTAATCTGCCGTCTTACAAAACGGTCTTGTCCGCGCAAAACGGGTGGGAACGAAAGGTCATTCAGACATGGGTGAAAGTAACGTGCGAGTATATGAAAAACAAGTTGTTTATCGACGAACTGAAGCGGTCTTCCACGTGCGGCAGCCTGCCTAAATTCCAGCGTTTGAGGGCCTCTTCAACCAATCCAGACCAGCCAATGAATCCGAACCACTTACTCCAGGTCCTCCACACAAACGCTTTTGTCCCGAGGCAACCGGCTTCCTCGACGGAGCGCTTGCATTCAACTGTCAGTCTCTCAGTCCGCTAATCACCACCCAGACCATTATGAAGGAATCCTTTTCAGTCAACCGGACGGGCTTTGTCACGGGAGCCCACTCGTACGGCGGTTCCGGTGACACCCAACCCGCCGCAGGGCCCGCCAGCGGCTCGATCCGGCTCCCGGATTGGGAGCTTGCCGATGTAGGCTCCGAAGAGGACGCCGAGATGAAGGCACAAAGCCGGTTCCCGGCTTGGAAGCGCTGCCTCGACTTCACCTGCATAATCCTAACATCGCTAATCTGGATGCCGCTGATGATTGTCATCGTATTGGCGATCAAATTCGTGTCACGAGGGCCCGTCTTCTTCCGTCAGGAGCGCGTCGGTCTGGGTGGCGCGCGTTTCATGATTTTGAAGTTCCGGAGCATGCACACGAATGCGGAAACGTCCTCGCACGAACAATACTTCCGCGATTTGATGAAGGCTGATTGCCCGATGACCAAACTCGATGCCGTGGGCGACTCCCGCTTGATTCCCGGCGGCCGACTGCTTCGGGCGACCGGGCTGGACGAATTGCCACAGCTATTCAACGTCCTTTGCGGCGAAATGAGCCTCGTCGGACCTCGCCCATGCACGCCCACGGAGTTTGAGAGCTACGAACCGAAACAGAAGGAACGGTTCGGCTGCCCGCCGGGCCTCACCGGCTTTTGGCAGGTCAATGGGAAGAACAAAACGACATTCAGCGAGATGATTGAGATGGATATCAAATATGGCGTACGCATGTCGGTCTGGATGGATCTTGGAATCATGATGAAGACATTCCCGGTCCTTTTCGAGCAAGTCCGCGAATCCCAGGCCAAAAGACGCCTAGCGAAGCAGGCCGAATTTCAACAGCGAGACCCACGAAACGAAAACAGCAATCAAAACATCAATTGAATATGAAAAACCAAATTTCAGTCGGAATCATCGGGTGCGGTTATTGGGGTCCCAATCTCATCAGGAACTTTAGGAGCCTCCCAAATTGTCGCGTCAAAGCGATGTGCGATCTCAGCGAGACTCGTCTGCGGCATATGCGCTCCCTATACCCCGAGATCGAGGGAATGACAGACTACGAGCAACTGCTCAAAAGCGATGTGGATGCCGTCGTCATCGCCGCGCCGGTGAAGTATCACTTCCCCCTTGCGAAAGCCAGCCTCCTTGCGGGAAAGCATACATTGATCGAGAAACCGATGGCGTCATCTTCCGAAGAATGCGAAGAACTCATCGAAATCGCCGAGCGAAATGGTCTGGTCCTGATGATCGGCCACACATTTCTGTATTCGGCGGCGGTTCGGAAGATTGTTGAAATCATCCAATCCGGCGACATCGGCGATATCCGTTGCATCAATTCGCGCCGCTTGAATCTGGGCCTGTTTCAGAAGGATATCAACGTCGCGTGGGACCTCGCGCCCCACGACATTTCAATCATTCTGCACGTTCTCGGAGAATTCCCCGTTGCGGTGAACTGCCAGGGAAATGCCCACGTCACACCCGGCATCGAGGACGTGACCAACATGTCGCTTTCGTTCAGGCACAAGCGATTTGCCACCATTCAGAGCAGTTGGCTGGAGCCACGGAAAATCCGCGAAATGACGTTCGTCGGTACGCGCCGTATGATCGTTTATGATGATCTCCAGACGTCAGAGAAAATCCGCATCTACGACGCCCGCGTCGAGCGCCCACCGCATTATGATACGTTTGCGGAGTTTCATTACTCCTACCACTACGGCGACAGCTACATCCCCCACATCAAACAGGACGAACCCTTGAAGGTCGAATGCCAGCATTTCCTCGAGTGCATCGAAAACGGCACGCGTCCGCTCACCAGCGGGCGCGATGGCTTGGATCTGGTTCGAATTCTCGAGGCATCGTCCCGATCGTTGGCAGCGAACGGTGGCGCAGTGGCCCTCCCCCACGCGGCAGGCCTTCTTTCCTCGGAGATGAAGCATTCATCGGAGCAATTGCACCGTGATTTGGCCGGAGTATGAGGCAGCAACTCAACGATTATCAGCGGATCGCTCCCGACGTTAAACTCGGGAGCAATGTGCGAATTTTCGCGTTCGTGAATCTCTACGGGTGCGAGGTCGGCGATGACACGAAAATCGGAACCTTCGTCGAGATCCAAAAGGGCGCGAAAATCGGTGCGCGCTGCAAGATTTCGAGTCACACCTTCATTTGTGAAGGCGTCACCATCGAGTCCGAAGTGTTCGTCGGGCACAGCGTGACCTTCATTAATGATCGCCTGCCGCGGGCGACGGCTGCCGACGGCAAGCTCCAGACGGAAGCCGACTGGACCTGCCAGCAGACCATCGTGAAACGCGGTGCATCCATCGGTTCCGGCGTCACCATTCTTGGCGGTGTCACCATCGGGGAAAACGCCGTCATCGGAGCTGGAAGCGTCGTCACCAAGGACGTGGCGGCCAACACCACTGTCGCGGGCAACCCCGCGAAACTTCTGAACAAACCAACAATAAAGCAGTCATGAACATCCCGTTCTTAGATATCAAGGCCGGCAACGTGGCGCTCCGTGGCGAGATCAATCAGGCCATTCAGGAAGTCATCGACACCGCCGCTTTTGCCGGCGGTCCTTTCGTCGAACAGTTCGAGCAGGATTTCGCCGCCTATTGCGGCGGCCGATACGCGATTGGCGTCGGAAACGGAACCGACGCCATCTGGCTTGCACTTCTGGCTCTGGATGTCGGACCGGGGGATGAAGTCATCACCGTGCCAAGCACGTTTATGGCCACTGCGGAGGCCATCACCTACTGCGGAGCAAAGCCGGTCTTCGTCGATATCGACGAGCGGACCTACACGATGAATCCGGAAAGTGTTGAGCAGGCGATCACGATGCGGACAAAAGCCATTATCCCGGTGCATTTGTTTGGCCAGACCGCAGACATGGACCCAATTTTGGAAATCGCACGCAAGCGCGGAATCTTTGTCGTCGAAGATGCGTGCCAGGCACATGGCGCGGAATACAAAGGCAGGAAAGCCGGCACCCTTGGCGACGCCGGATGTTTCAGCTTTTACCCTGGGAAGAATCTCGGCGCGTTCGGCGAAGCCGGCGCGGTCGTCACCAATGATTCCAGCTTGCGGGAGAAAATTCGCACCCTTCGGGACCACGGCCAGATCAAGAAATACCATCACGCGCTGATTGGCTGGAACGGACGGATGGACGGCATCCAGGGAGCCGTGCTGCGCATCAAACTGCGCAACTTGGAAAGCGGAAATCAGCGTCGGCGCGCTTTGGCCGTCCAATATGATCGACTGCTGTCTGAATCCGAGGGAATCATCATCCCGAGCAAATCTCCAGCGATGAAGCACGTCTATCACATCTATTCGATTCGCGTGCAGGAGCGGGACGCTGTGATGCGGAGTCTGGCCGAGAAAGGCATCGGCACAGGAATCCACTACCCCATTCCCGTTCATCTTCAGGTCGCTTATCGCAGCCTCGGATACGGACGCGGTTCCTTTCCGATCGCCGAGCAATGCGCCGAGGAATTCGTCTCGTTGCCCATGTTTCCGGAACTGACGCATGAGCAGGTAGAACGCGTGGCCACAACCTTGAACGAAATCGTGAACGTCGGCGTGACGGCATAGTCGCACGCCGATAGCCATCCATGGTCGAAACAATGCCAGAACCGATTGCAGCCTCAAAATCTGCGAGCGTGTCGATGAGTCACGCTACTTCTCGGACGTCTGTGCAAGTGGAATTGTTAGACCCTCTCCGCGACCCGGAATGGGACCGTCTCGCGCTTTCGCACCCCGATGCCGGTTTCTTCCATAGTTCTGCATGGGCAAAGGTGCTCGCCAGAACTTACGGACACCGGCCCGCCTACCTTCGCATCTCACGGGGTGCGGAACTCGTTGCGCTGGTTCCGATGATGGAAGTGCGAAGCCATGTGACCGGTCGCCGGGGTGTTTCTCTCCCTTTCACCGATTTCTGTGGTTCGCTCCTATTCGCCAAGGACGGTGCAGATCTTGTGATGGAGAAGCTCGCAGACATCGCTCGGGAGAGAAACTGGAAGCATTTCGAAGTCCGCGGCGGCCCCGCGCCCCACGCAACAGCGACGCCATCCTCCACGTTTTACTGTCACGAACTGGACTTGCGCCACTCCGAGGAAGCCCTGTTTTCCGGATTCGCGAGCTCCGTCCGCCGCGCCATCCGCAAAGCGGAAAAGAGCGACGTCAAAGTGGAAGTCACCCGTTCCAGGGAAGCAGTGCTCGCATTCTACCGTCTCCACATCCGAACGCGCCGGAAACACGGTCTCCCGCCACAGCCGGTCTCGTTTTTCCTAAACATCTACGAGGAAGTCATCGCCCGTGATTTGGGCTTCGTGGTTTTGGCAAAGGCAGGCGATCTTCCGGTTGCCGCAGCAATGTATTTCCGTTCGGGAACGAAAGCGGTCTATAAATTCGGCGCGTCCGACGAGACACTGCTCGAAGCCCGCGGGAACAATCTCGCGATGTGGGCCGGAATCAAGCACCTCGCATCAACCGGCGCGGAGTCCTTGCATTTCGGCCGCAGTTCCATGGACAACGAAGGCCTGCGACGGTTCAAGCTCGGATGGGGAACCACGGAGGGGAACATCCGGTATTTTCGCTTCGCCCCGATCACACGCACCTGGCTCACCGACCGCGACCGCACTACGGGATTCCACACCGCAGTTTTCCACCGGCTCCCGCTCGCGCTGAACCGCCTCGCGGGGGCCATCATCTATCCGCACCTCGATTAGTCCTCCTCAGACGAACCCAATCAATATTATGTTGGAACTTAAGCCAAACGCACCAACCTCCAGTCTGGGAGTTCATGATATCATCACCGTGCTGTTCAAGCACAAGTGGAAGATTATTGTGTGCTCCGTCATCGGAATCGCCGCAGCGGCGGGGGTGTATTTTTCGTTCGCCCCGGTCTTCGAATCCGAAGCAAAGGTGCTCGTGCGCTATTTGGTGGAACGAAGCGCCGTTGATCCGCTGGAGAGCGGGACTGGAGGGAAACTCGGGGATGCAGTAATGAGCTCCGAACTAGCAATCCTGACAAGCGCGGATCTCGCACTGCAGGTCGCTGAGGATATTGGCGCAGAGCGGTTGCTGCCCGGCGAAAAAGGCCCAAAAACCACCTTTGCCGGATCCCAGATGATTAGTGCCGGGCTCTCAGCCGGCAGCACCCATAATGTTATCATCATTAACTATCGAAACCAGAATCCGCAACTTGCCACACTGGTTCTTGAAAAACTGGTTGGCGAGTACTTCATCAAGCATCTGGACATCCATCGTCCACCTGGGGCCTTCGATATTGTCACGAAACAGTTCGACGAGATTCGGGGCCGCCTGCTTCAGACTGAAGACGATCTCAAAAAAAAGATGGCCAAGCTCGGAATTCTATCCCGTACCGACAGCGTGGCCGAATTGAGTGGAGAAATGGCGAAAAGCCGCGATGAACTCCAGTCTGCGGAAACGGAACTTGCAGAGCAGGATGCTCGCGTCAAACAAATGGAGAAAGCGCTTGGTAGTGCCGCAGCCAAACAGCCGGATACCACCCCTCTGCCCGAACCCGCGCGTCTGCGAACCAACATCCTGGAAGCGCAGAAGTATCAGGCTCTGCTCGTCCGGCTCGGAAAGTTGCGAGAGATGGAATTTGAACTGACGGCCAAGTACACTCCGGAAAACCAACTCGTGAAGCTCAATCAGGCTGAAATCGCAGAACTTGACGGTCAGCGGCGCGACTTGGAAGGCCGGTTCCCCGAATTTGCCGCGTTGGCACAGACAAAAGACGCGGTACATGGACAAGTCGTCGATATCGGCACCGAATCAGCGCGCCTCGCAGGACTCGTCGCTAAAGTGGAGACCTTGAAAACGCGGGTTCGCCTCGTGCAGGAGCAATACGTAAAGTTCGCGGATAATGCGGCGGAAATCGAGCAGCTCGAACGGAAGAAGGAATTGGAAGAGACGAACCTCAAATACATCGCCGCAAGCCTCGAAAAGGCCCGGATCGACCAGTCGCTTGACCCAACCAAAATACCAAACCTCAGCATCGTGCAAAAACCCACCATGGCAGTGCTGGCCACCAGCACCCGTGAAAAGCTCGCGCTCCGTCTGGGAGGAGGAGGGATCGCGCTCGGACTCGGATTGGCCTTCCTGATCGAATTGATCATGGACCGAAGTATCAAGCGCCCGCTTGAACTCGAAACGCGACTCCGCATTCCTTTGATGCTTACCATTCCGGATATCACCCGCAAAGGCCCGAGACGCCCTCGCCAGTCAAAGGCGGATCGCAATTCCGTGCCTGCCCTAAAAGGTGGCTCCCGCACTGATTCGCTTCCGTGGGAGGTCAGCCACTTCATACGGCCCTTCTCCGAGGCCATTCGCGACCGGCTAGTGCTGTTTTTCAAGCTCAACGAAATGACCCACAAACCGAAGATGGTCGCAGTGACCGGTTTCTCAGGCGGCGAAGGCACTTCCACCGTCGCAGGCGGACTGGCTGCGGTACTTTCGGAGATGGGCGACGGCAAGGTTCTTCTCGTCGATATGAATGGCGGAGAAGCCGCAGTCCATCCCTTCTTCGATGGCAACCCCGTCCGTTCGGTCTCGGACGTTCTCCAACGCGGAAACTCGAACCCCTCAGAGAATGAGAACCTCGTTTTAGCGACAGCGTCCCCTGCCGGTAATGGCGCTACGCGAATGATTCCCAAGAAATTCTACAATCTGATCCCCCATTTTAAGGCCAGCGATTTCGACTACATCATCTTCGACATGCCTCCTCTCGACCAAAGTAGCGCTACGCTGGCAATGGCTGGCTCCATGGACAAAGTCCTGGTCGTCATCGAAGCGGAAAAGAGCAACGGCGACATGGTCCAGCGCGCATGCAGCGAGCTCATCGCTGCCAAAGCCAATGTCTCGGGGATTCTGAACAAGACCCGCTCTTACGCACCAAAGTGGCTGCAGGGATGAGTGAGGACGGGAACGTCCATGTTCCCGCGTCCCCGATGTGGTGTGCCCCCAGGTTCGACAGCAAAAAAATCGTGCCACATCATCCGAACTCCACCGCGTTGGGCCGCCCAACGAGATTCAACGCCCTCCGCAATCGTCTCTATTATCTCTTCAAACCGGCGATCCCGAAATCCATCCGGGTTCGGGTTAGAAGCTGGTTCACCATTCGAAAACGCGCGACTGTCGGGGACATCTGGCCGATCATGCCGGGTTCGGAGAGTAAACCGAAAGGATGGCCGGGATGGCCCGAAGGCAAAAAGTTCGCGCTCGTCATTACGCATGATGTGGAAGGCCAGGAAGGCTTGGAGCACTGCCGCCAGTTGATGCAAATGGAGACCGAAATGGGATTCCGGTCTTCGTATAACTTCATCCCGGAAGGAAGCTACCAGACCCCCATCGCTCTCCGTGACGAACTGACCGCCAATGGCTTTGAGGTCGGAGTTCATGACCTCAGACATGACGGACTGCTCTACGACTCGCCACGCCAATTTGCCAAAAACGCAAAGCGAATCAATGAGCACCTGAAGGAATGGGGTTCCGTCGGATTTCGGTCCGGCTTTATGCTGAACCGCCTCGACTGGCTCCACGCACTCAACATCCAATACGACGCGTCCACGTTTGACGCCGATCCTTTCGAGCCCCAACCGGAAGGCAGAAAGACAATTTTCCCGTTCTGGGTTTCAGCCCCGGAAAATCGGGAATCACGAGGAAATCCCCGCTCATCGGACAGTGATGCGGGTGATGCCGGAGGATACGTAGAACTCCCTTACACCCTCCCGCAAGACTCCACGCTCTTCCTGCTTTTGCGCGAGAAGACGCCTGAGATATGGATGCGGAAACTCGACTGGATTGTTGAGCACGGCGGAATGGCACTGATCAACATTCATCCCGATTACATAGAGTTCGGCGAAAAAGAATGTGCGCGGGATCGCTATCCGGTATCGTTCATTCGCCAATTCCTCGCCTATATCTCCCAGAAGTATTCGGAAAGTCACTGGAATCCTCTGGCGAAAGATCTCGCGAAGTGGTTCGCAGGTGTTCGCGAACAACAGTCCCTCGTCGAGCCCGGAAGCGCGGATAAGAATCCCGAGAGCAGCCCGCCCTCATGCGACCACGGCGCTTTGAAAGGAAAGCGCGCGGCCGTGCTCCTTTATTCCCGCTACCCGGCGGATCCCCGTCCACGCCGCGCTGCGGAGGCCATGATTGAAGCCGGCATGGAGGTGGATCTGCTCTGCCTGGCCGGCGAAAAATCAGACGCCACCAGCGAGAACGTGGGGGGAGTTCAAGTGGTCCGGGCGCCGATCAAGCACCGGCGCGATAGCAAGCTGATGTACTTCTGGCAATACGGCCGGTTCTTCGCATCATCCTTTTGGTTCTTGCTCACGCGCGGATACCGCAACCGCTATGACGTGGTCCACGTCCATAACATGCCCGATTTTCTTGTCTTCGCGGCGCTGATTCCAAAGCTCCTCGGTGCCCGGATTATCCTCGATCTCCACGATCCCATGCCCGAATTGATGGAGAGTATCTACGGGCTCAAAAGCGACGACTGGAAAGTGCGGCTCCTCCGCCGCATCGAACGCTTGAGCATCAAATTCTCGAATCTTGCCCTGACCCCCAACATCACCTTCAAGAACCTCTTCGTCTCGCGTAGTTGCAAGCCGGACAAGATGCAGATCGTGATGAATTCTCCCCAGCAACAAATCTTCGATCCCGAGCGCTTCGCACCGGGTTCCGGCGAGCCGCCCGCTCCGGGGGAATTCCATGTCATGCACCATGGCTCCATTGTCCACCGGCACGGGGTCGATCTTCTGGTGGAGGCGGTAGCCCGCCTGAGGCCGGAAATACCCGGTATCCGGCTGGACATCTACGGAGCCGCCACGCCATTTCTGGATATTGTTCTCGCATTGGCCGAGCGCCTCGGAGTCGGCGATATTGTCAAATACCATGGAGCCAAAACCCAGCTCGAAATCGCCGACGCCATTCTGAAATGTCAGGTGGGGGTGGTGCCTAACCGCCATTCCGCTTTCATCGAGATCAATTTCCCCACGCGTTTGTTCGAGTATCTCGCCATGCACCGTCCCGTCATTGGTCCGAGCACTCAGGGAATCCGCGATTACTTCGGCCCGGAGCAACTCTTGATGTTTGAGCCCAGCAATGTCGAAGACCTTGCTGCGCGCATCCTGTGGGTCAAAAACCGTCCGTCGGAAGCCGCCGCATTTGTCTCACGCGGCATCGAGGTCTATCGGGAACATCTTTGGACCGGGGAGAAGGAGCGCTTTCTCGATCAGGTGACCGCCCTGCTTAATTAACATGTCAAATATCAGTATTTTTGGACTCGGTTACGTCGGGTGCGTCGGAATGGGCTGCCTCGCCCAACAAGGCCACCGGATGGTCGGGGTGGACACAGAAGCCACAAAGGTGAGCTTCATCGATCAGGGGCGTCCTACCATCATCGAGAAGGACATCGACGGCATACTGGCCGAACAGCACGCCGCCGGTCGCATCTCCGCGACTCGGGACGCCACGCTCGCGGTATCGCAAACCGAGGTGTCATTCATCTGCGTCGGCACCCCTCCCTCCTCCACCGGCCATCTCAACCTCACCGCCATCCACAAAGTGGCCGAACAGATCGGCGAGGCATTGCGCCACAAGAACAATGGCCGGCACGTAATCGCGCTCCGTTCCACGGTGCTCCCCGGCACGGGCGCAGCCGTCTCGGAAATCATCGCCCGCGCATCGGGACAGGTGGCGGGGCACGATTTCGCCGTCGTCTCAAATCCCGAATTCCTTCGGGAAGGCAGTTCCGTCGAAGACTTCGCCCACCCTTCGTTCACATTGATCGGGACCAACTGCGAATGGGCCGCCGACGTAATGCGCGAGGTCTATTCGAAGATCGACGCCCCGTTCACGGTCACGAGCCAGGAAGTCGCGGAGATGATGAAATACGTTTGCAACAGCTTTCATGCGTTGAAGATCACGTTCGCCAACGAAGTCGGAAACATCTGCGAGAAACTGAAGATCGATTCCCGTCAGTTGATGGAGGTTTTTTGTCAGGACACAAAGCTCAACATCTCCAAAGCCTACCTGAAGCCAGGCTTCGCATACGGAGGCTCCTGCCTGCCGAAGGACCTCCGGGCCCTGCGAACCATCGCCCACGACCACTACCTGCAAACCCCCGTGCTGGAAGCGATCGAGCGCAGCAACGAATTCCAAAAGGATATCGCCCTCAAGCGCATCCTCGATTTCGGCAAACAAAACGTCGCCTTTCTCGGACTGGCCTTCAAAGCGGGCACCGACGACCTCCGCGAAAGTCCCATCGTCGATGTCATCGAGCGACTGCTCGGCAAAGGCTACAATATCCGAATCTACGATCCCCACGTCCAGGTCTCCCAACTCACCGGTGCAAACCGGGACTACATCCTCCAAAAAATCCCCTTCATCTCGCGCTTCATCAGCGATGACCTCACGGGCGTGATTGAAAACTCCGATGTCGTGGTGGTTGTGAACAAGATGCCCGGTTTGACAGATGCCCTGAAGGGCGCATCTGCCGGAAAGGTCATCTACGACCTCGCAAAGAGCGTTTAAGCGGCAGAGTCGTTTCGTCCAATTTTCAAAGGAATAGAAAAGCGTGAGTGATACCGTAGCCAACGAAGTTAGCAGAGATTCCGAGCCGGGCCAATTTATGAGCCTGCCGCCCGAAAGCCAAGTTGCCGCCGCATCGACTGCGGACGTTTCTATGGAAGCCGGCTGGTTGGAACGGGACAAGCCAAACGCCCTGAACTTCCTGCGTCTTGTCTTTGCTGTAACGGTTCTTTTCGCTCATTCTTGGGCTTTCGGAGCTTTTGGTCCGGATCCTTTCGGGTCACTCTTGTCGTATATCGGAGGCGCTGCCGGAAATGCGGTAAATGGATTCTTCATTATCAGCGGGTTTTTGATCACCGGGAGTTGGCTATCCGGTCGCAGCGCAGATTCGTATCTGCGAGCTCGCGTCGCCCGGATATGGCCGGCGTTCGCAGTGGCTTTTGTATTTTCCGCGCTCGTCGCCGCACTTGCGGCTGGCGGCGACTGGATTCGGTATCTTCGTTCCATCCCCAAGCAAAGCTGGGTGGTCGGCATCTTTACGCTCAATCCGTTCGAGTTGGAAAGGCCACATTCGTTCGCCCAAAATCCCTATCCGAGAACCGTCAATGGACCGATGTGGACCATTCGCATCGAGTTTTGCTGCTACATTGCCGTGGCCTTGGCCGGGTCCGTAGGCGTCTTCCGCCGTCGCTGGCTCGTGGTTCTTTTCACGGCATTCGCGATGGTATTGGCTGTTTATGAGCAGCGGTTTGTGCCAAACGCTTGGCAGAACTGGGCACGGTTCGGTGCGTTTTTCGGCGCAGGATCACTTTTGTATCTATTTCGGCAGCAGGTTCCGAAGAGCGGCTGGCTGGCGCTTGCCAGCCTTGCCTTCCTTTTCGCAAGCAAATGGCTGCCTTCCTACATCACCGTGCCTCTGGCAGGAACGTACTTGATCTTCTACTTTGCATATTCGGCACCGGGCTGGCTCCAGCGGATTGGTGCAAAGAACGACATTTCCTACGGCGTGTATCTTTACGGAGGCGTGCTCCAGCAGCTTTATTTCTGCTATGCCGTCAAGGGCTGGCTGCCGATGAATCCGTGGGCTTGCTTTGTGGCAGTGCTCCCGCCGTGTGTGGCGCTCGGCTGGCTCAGTTGGCTCTATGTGGAAAGACCAGCGAAACACTGGATGCGATGATGCTTGAGTCACACAATCCATCCGTGAGCATCATCATCTGCACCCATGGGCGCTGTCAGGACCTTCAAAACACGCTGGCTTCACTACAATCCATCCGCGTTCCAGAATACTCCTCGGTGGAGCTTTTGGTCGTGGAAAACGGCAGCAAGGGCGACGCAGAATGTCTCGTTGAGTCTTTTACTCATGACCGCATTGACGCGCGCTACATTTTCCAGCCGGAATCTGGCAAATCGCGCGCACTAAACCTCGCTTTGGCGGAGTCCACGGGGCAGATTCTCCTTTTCAGTGATGATGATATTCGCTTCCCAAAAGACTGGATCGAGAAAATGTGCGAGCCGATCCTATCTGGAAACGCTGATGCGGTGGCCGGTGGAGTGAAACTCGCGCCCCATCTTCTTCGGCCATGGATGAACCGCACCCATCGGGCTTGGCTTGCTTCGACGGCAGATTACCTTTCGCCGGACGCTCCGTCGGAACTTTGCGGGGCTAACATGGCGGTTCATCGGAAAGTGCTCGATCAAGTGCCCGGCTTTGAAACCCAACTCGGCCCCGGCGTGACCGGCGGTGGAGAAGACTCGCTTTTTACCTGGCAGTTAAAAGAAGCGGGATTCCGGATCGTCGGCGCACCCGATATCGAAGTAGAGCATCACCTCAAGCCGGACCGGCTGCTCTATCGCTGCTGGGTGAATACCGCCCGACTTCGGGGCCGCACGCGTGCATACCAGATGCACCACTGGCTTCATCAAACACTCAGTTTCCCCGAGATCAAGTCTCTGTACTTCCGGACGAAACTGATTCTGCGTAGAGCGTTTTCAAAAAAGCGCGCACCCAGCGATGAAGGAATCAGCCCGTGGGAAATGAGCTATCTGACCGACATCGCAACGTGTGATGAATTCATGCGCGAACGCAGAAAGCCAAGAGCCTATTCTATGAGAGGATTGCGGAAACTCAGTGAGGACCGGCATCCCGTGACACCATGACTACTGCAAGACTCATCGCATTCTACTTGCCCCAATTCCATCCGACCCCCGAAAACGACGAATGGTGGGGAAAAGGGTTTACCGAGTGGGCCAATGTCACCAAGGCGAAGCCCCTCTTCCCCGGACATTATCAGCCGCGACTCCCGGCGGACCTCGGTTTTTATGATCTCCGGGTGCCGGAGGTTCGGGCCGCACAGGCGGAACTGGCCCGCAAGGCTGGTGTGGAGGGTTTCTGTTACTGGCATTACTGGTTCGCAGGACGGCGTGTTTTGGAGCGGCCGTTCAATGAAGTCCTGTCATCCGGGGAGCCGGATTATCCGTTCTGTCTCGCATGGGCAAACGATACCTGGCGCAGCCATTGGTATGGGGCCGAGAAGCGTACGTTGATTGAGCAAACGTATCCCGGCAAAGCCGACCACGAACGCCATTTCTATTCACTTCTGGAAGCATTTCAGGACCCCCGTTACATCCGCGTTCACAACCGCCCGATTTTCACCATTTTCCGCCCAAAGAACCTCCCCGATACCGAGGCCTTTATCGAACTCTGGCAGGATCTGGCCCGTCGGAACGGGCTGGAAGGGATCCATTTTGTGGCCCACCTATTCGATGACGAACTCGATTTTCCATGGCGCAAAGCCGGATACAGCGGCGCAGTCATGACGAATGAGCTCAAAGTCATTCGACGTCGCTTGTGGAACATCGCTCTGGAACGCTTTCGCCTCGCGAAGAACGAGCAGGAGACCGCCAAAAAAATCAGCAAAACCCTCGAAGCCGTGACCGGTGCCGGCCGCCTGATTGCGCACCGCATTCTGCAAAGGATCCTTGGATGGCCCGGTGGAGTCCACTACTACCGCGACGCAATGTTGTTCTTCAAATCGATGGCCGCGCTGGAGCTGGGGTGCTACCCCTCCGTCGTGCCGGGATGGGACAACACCGCGCGCGCAGGGAAAAAGGGAATCGTGCTGCACGGAGCGACGCCGGAGCTATTCGCCGAGCATCTCCGCGACATTCTCGATTCCGTCGCGGATCGCCCCGCCGAAGAGCGGATCGTCTTTGTAAAATCGTGGAACGAGTGGGCGGAGGGAAACTGTCTGGAACCCGACCGTAAGTTCGGCCACGGTTATCTGGATGCGGTGCGGGCCGGTTTGGACGCCACCGCACAGCCGGGTATTGCAAGCGAAGGAATCAAACCATGCATTCGCTGAAAAACATCCTGAAGCGTATTCCCGGAATTCGAGTCGCCGCTAGGGCATTTCGCGGGGTCACTCGATTCACAAAACGATCGCTGACCGGTCCCAGTCAGGCCGAACAATACGATATCGAAACCCTCGAAGTCATGCGTCGTGTTCTGGCACCCGATGCATCTGCTATCGATATCGGTGCAAATAACGGCGAAATTCTTGCCCAAATCGTGCGACTCGCGCCACTACGGCAGCATTGGGCATTTGAACCGATTCCTCGACTCGCCGAGGCACTTCAGTCGTCCTTCCCAAATGTATCTATCCTCCCGTTTGCACTGGCCGATATCTCGGATAGAACCGTATTTCACGTGGCAAAACACAATATGGCTTACTCGAGCCTGGAAGATCGCGATCCCGCATTACTCGATCGAATTGGCCTCCACGATTCATCCATGGAGGTGATCGTTGTCGATGTTCGACGACTCGATGATATAATTCCCGAATCGGCTCAGATCGCACTGATCAAAATTGACGTCGAGGGCTCGGAGGCCAGGACAATTGCCGGCGCATTACGCACTATAAATCGATGCAAGCCGATTGTTGTATTCGAGGCTGGATTCTACGGCGAAGCGCAGGCCCGGAACATTTTCGATATGTTCCAATCGTGCACAATGCACGTTTCCCTAATGTCACGCTGGTTAAAAAACGAACCTCCGCCGAACTCATTTGAATAGTTTCTTCAACTCGCTCAGATGCACTTTTACTTCATCGCATATCCTCCAGTGCAGTCTGCAAGCGCACCCATCTGAGCTTCGGAAACACGGAACAAAACTGACAGGATAGAACTCTGATGAGATCAGTGAATTGCCCGCGTCGAGTTCCGCTCAACCGAATCAGTCGCGTCGTCGCTCTCGAATTCTATCGATTAAAGAACCCTTGCACGTGATGAACTCGCCGAATCACATGCCCCTCATTAATCGCTGATGTCTGCCACTGCGCCAAAAATCCTTTTTATTTCGCATGACGCAAGCCGTACGGGTGCCCCAATATCATTGCTGGCATTTATGCAATGGCTCCGCGCGAACACCAATTACGGGATTGGCACGATTCTGCGGACGCCGGGAGTGCTCGAAGCCTCGTTTCGGGAACTCGGTCCGACTTTGACCCTCAGCACTTCCCTCATCTTCCGTTCGCGCCTCGGACGCCGCATCCTTCAGCGTCTGCCGCAGTGCATTCGCGAAGAGACCGCCAAAATCCGGCGTATGTTTGCAGAAGGTTCCTACGATTTGATTTACTCGAACACCATGACCAACGGCGGTGTCTTGGAAACTCTCGCATCATTCGGAGTTCCGGTCATCACCCATGTGCATGAACTCGCCTATTGGATCTGGCGGAGCGGCAATGAGAATCTCCAGCGGGTTCTGGCCAACACGACCGCATACATCGCAGTTTCCGAAGCAGTCCGGGAAAACCTTGTCCGAAACCACGGCATTCCAGAAGAAAAGATCACCGTGGTTTACGAGCACATTCGCGAGCTGCCGGCCGTGCCCACGGCCGCGGAAAAAGCATCTGCGCGCGCGAAACTCGGTATCCCGGACGGCGCATTTGTGGTCGGAGGCTGCGGAGCCGAGCATTGGAGGAAGGGCCGCGATCTGATTCCTCAATTGCTGATCGCGCTCCGAAAGCATCGTCCTCAGAATGATATTCATTTTGTCTGGATCGGGCGACATGGAACCGCAGAAGAGGAATTTGCCCTGCGATATGACCTCCAACGTGCAGGAGTGGAAACGTTGTTTCACGCAAGCGGTGAAGTGGAGGATCCCTTTAGCCTTTTCCCAGCAATCGACTTCTTCGCACTTCTTTCACGCGATGACCCCTACCCGCTCGCATGCCTTGAAGTCGCGGCAACAGAAACCCCTGTTGTCTGCTTTGATGGTGCTGGCGGAATGCCGGAATTTGTCCGGGACGGATGTGGCTTTGTAGCTCCATTCTTGGAAATCGATACGATGGCACGCGAGATTATCCGCTTCTCTGCGGACCGGGAACTGTCGCGCAATTGCGGGCGCCGCGCACGCGAGAAGGTAGCCGACGAAAACACGCTGGATACTACCGCTCCAAAACTACGTGCTCTCATCGAAACAATGATGGCCAGCCATCCGTGAATGAAAGTAACCGCCACTACGAAAGGGCAGTTGCTTAGGTCTTCGGTATCTACGGGAGAGCCATTCCCCGGAGGGGCGTGAGGTGCGAGATTGGAATAGTAATCGCTATTATCGTTTTAAATGACAAATCGACTATTAATTGAAGCCGAAGGAGCTGAACGGCAGTATTGGCGGGATCTGTGGCGCTACCGCGAACTCTTTGCATTCCTTGCATGGAGGGATCTTCTGGTCCGATACAAACAAACTGCCGTCGGTGTTGGGTGGGCCTTAATCCGGCCTTTGCTCACCATGGTCATATTGACGGTCATTTTTGGAAAACTCGTCAAAATGCCCTCGGGAGGCGTGCCATATCCGATTCTCGTCTTTTGCGGAATGCTCCCATGGCAGTTCTTTTCCAGCGCACTATCGGAGAGCGGGAGCAGCCTCGTCAATAACGCCAATCTTATTTCAAAAATCTACTTCCCCCGTCTGATTGTTCCGGCAAGCAGTGTCATCACATGTTTTGTGGATTTCTTCATCTCGCTCGGATTTCTGGCAGTGATCATGGCCTGGTATCAGTTCCTACCGTCAATCCATATCCTACTCCTGCCCCTCTTTGTCGCGATGGTCTTCGCCGCTTCAATGGGCGTCGGTCTCTGGATTGCAGCGCTCATGGTGTCTTACCGCGATTTCAAAGTGATTGTTCCATTCGTGGCGCAGTTCGGCCTCTATGTGTCGCCAGTGGGCTTTTCAAGTGCAATCATCCCGGAGCAATGGCGTCTCCTCTACTCCATCAACCCGATGGCTGGCGCGATCGACGGATTTCGGTGGGCAATTTTGGGAGGTGAGCACACGTTGAATGGACCGGGCATCGCGATTTCGCTTACCTCGGTCATCTTACTGCTCACGAGCGGAGTTTGGTACTTTCGCAAAACGGAGCGCGACTTCGCGGACGTCATCTAACCGATCATGGCCAGTTCAATCATCCAAATCAAAAACCTGAGCAAACGCTATGTGCTCGGTGCGCGGCGTGACGGAGGGAGCGGCGAACCGGACGGACTTCGGCACAAACTTGAGACGATACTTAGGAGCCCGATTCGGGCTCTCCTCCGGAAAGGGCGGACCGCCAAAGCGACAAGTGAAGAGTTTTGGGCACTCCAAGACGTGTCTCTGGACGTGGCCGAGGGTGAAACGATGGCAATCATCGGCCACAATGGTGCCGGGAAGAGCACTCTTCTCAAGATCCTCAGTCGGATAACCCGTCCGACCAGCGGCAGTATCGAACTCAACGGGCGGGTTGCAAGCCTTCTTGAAGTCGGCACTGGCTTCCATCAGGAACTCACCGGACGGGAAAATATCTTTTTGAACGGGGCGATTCTCGGGATGGCCCAAGCGGAGATCCGCCGGAAATTCGACGAAATCGTTGCATTTGCAGAGGTTGACAGATTTCTGGACACACCCGTGAAACGCTACAGTAGCGGGATGTATGTGCGGCTCGCGTTTGCTGTCGCTGCACATTTGGAACCGGAGATTCTCGTAGTGGACGAAGTGCTTGCCGTCGGAGATGCCCAGTTCCAGAAAAAGTGTCTCGGTAAGATGCGCGATGTCTCGGGTAAGGACGGACGGACGGTCCTGTTCGTCAGTCACAACATGGGCGCAGTCGCCAGCCTCTGCAAGAGTGCCTGCTGGCTGGAAAAGGGAAAAGTACGGAAGATTGGTGCAGCACGGGAAATCATTAATGACTACCTCACCCAGAGCGGCTCGAATCGAGATCGCATCGTAAAACTCGACACATTGGCGAGGACTCCTGGCACCGATGGGAGATTGAGGTTGACGGGGATCGAGTGGATATCCGACCTCCCTCTCAAACATGGCGAACGACTCCAGGCGAGAATTGAATTTGAGACAAAATGCCCGATTGACGATGTAACTGTTGGAATAGGATTTTCAACACCGGAGGGCACGCGGTTGTTGACCTACGAGACCGACTTTCAGGATGGATTGCGACCAAGTATCTATCACTCCGGCCGATACTCTGTCTTAGTGTCAATCGAATCATTGCCCTTGGCTCCGGGACTCTTTAGCCTAGACTTAGGCAGCAGGTCTGGAGACACCCATAGCCTCGACTACCTCGCCGGAGCCGCTCAAATCGAGGTCATTCCCGGCCCATCAACACCGGGAACGATCGTTCGAGAGTCTGCTGGCGTTCGACTCACCTCGGAATGGACGTGGAATCATCTCAATTGCTTCGGAGAACCCGTGCCCGCTTGAATTAAGGCGAGGCAATTGGGTATTGTCGCAGAAACGCCTAAGACGCAGCATTCATAAATAACGATCGATACCCGTTAAGCTTCGATACCTGAAATCGGTGACAAACTAACTCAATCTTATGGACGAAACAACTAAAAGCAAGAAACTATGGGGCGCATTAGAGAAATCGGTGGTTGCGGGTAATGGAATCGACATCGGCTGTGGGCCAGACCCCGTCACCCCGGAAGTTCGGCGATTCGATATCTCGGACGGTGACGCAAATGAGGTCACGAAATACGTGCACGACCAGTTTGATTTTGTATATGCATCCCACTGCTTAGAACACATGCACGATCCCAGAAAGACTCTCCTCGATTGGTGGAAGTTGGTTCGCGTTGGCGGCCACATCTTTTTCACTGTCCCCGATGAAGATCTCTATGAGCAGGGAATATTTCCCAGCCGATACAATCCCGATCACAAAGCGACATTCACAATTTCAAAAACAAAAAGCTGGTCCCCTGTATCTATCAATGTCCTTGATTTGGCCCGCTCTCTACCTTCAGGAGAGCTGGCAAGCCTCGTATTGCACGATCATGGCTACGATCGGCGTCTTTTAACTCACGGCCAGTCCGTTCCTGGATTTCCTGAACGCTTTTTACTGAAAATATACAACGCAGTGAAACGCCGAACTGGAATTAGGATAGGCCTACTAGAGAGGGTCATTACTATCTATACACCGGTCGATCAAACAATCCGTGCCGATGCGATGGCTCAGATTCAATGCATTGTTAAAAAACTGGCCTAGTTCTATCTCATAGATAAGGCTCTCGCTGGAGTCGCCAGAGCATTCCAGTAGTGCGCGATTACTACAACCTCAGCAATCTGCTTGCACCGAATTGCTCACCGAAACACAGTGACGCGAGGACTGACACAATCATCCGTTTTTCGCTATTTAACGCTCGCAGCGAACAGACCCACTTCCCTTTATTCAAACAAAACGGGAAGATCCAAAAGACGAACAACAAAAGCAAAAAGCGAACATGGGCACTTCAGGCGTCGTCCTTTGGAAGTTCGACCGACCGCTCATGCCGCAAAGTGTGCTCATTCCACAGAACAGACTTCCTTAAAATGAAACACTTTAAGTCTCTGGATGCGATATCCTGGAGCATCAGACTTTTGCGACGGGTCGCGCGAAACGGCTGCCCGCGTCACTTTTTCTCTTTTCCGGGGGGGATTGGGGACGACCTGCTGTGCACTGCGCCGATTAGAGAGTTGGCCGCGCGTCAGCGCGGAGAAACTTGGATGCTTACTGACTATCCGGAGCTTTTCCTCGGAAATCCAGACGTTGCCCTCACCGTGCGAAAGAACTCCAATTGGACACAGCGCTCACTGAAACCGCTTGGCATTCGATCTCGGGCATTGAATTACACGACCCATATCGACGGAAAGGATTCCCCTCCCGCCCGACACATCATCACGGAGATGTGCGCCCGGGCAGGCGTCTCGGGCGCAATTGATAGGCGACCGTATTTATTCCTTCAAAAAGAAGAAAGCAGTCAGGGCATTTATGGCCGCCGACAGGTAGCGATCCAAAGTTCCGCACAATCCGCAAAATACCCGATCCGCACAAAGGAATGGTACCCTAACCGGTTTCAGGATGTAGTTCAGGCCTTTAGGAATGAATACACTTTCGTTCAAGTCGGGTCACCCGCCGACCCGTCACTAAGGGGTACGATCGATCTGCGCGGAAAATGCTCGATTCGTGAAACCGCAGCAGTGATGTATAACTCCATCGCTTTCGTCGGACTAGTGGGATTCCTCATGCACTTGGCCCGGAGCGTGGAATGTCGATCAATCATTGTTTATGGAGGAAGGGAACACCCTCAACAGTCCGGATACTCTTGCAATGAAAACCTCGTGAACCAGCCAACATGTTCACCATGCTGGGCATACGCATGCGATCATGGAATGGAATGCATGGATGCCGTGAAGGCATCAAATGTCATTGCAGCGATGGAGCGGCAGATTTCCAAGCATGGTGCTCCTCTTGAACTGGATCGTGACACCATTCCGTAGGCAAACGGCCTTCCGCGTGATTGCGTGAAGCGGCGACGCACATCCGAATTTCGATGACCCTCTCACTAAACTGGTTAGTTCGCACTAAACCGAAATGCCGAAACCATTCGTAAGCCCACCAGTCAACCGATTGGATGAACTCGATGGCCTGCGAGGAATACTTTCTCTGTGGGTTGCGGTATCGCACATTTTATGCTGGAGCGGCTATTTTTCCCTCGCTGTCCCGAAACCTCTTGGCGGTCTTTGGTTGCATTTCATAGCGGCACAGCCAGCCGTTGAAATCTTCATTATCCTCAGCGGATTTGTCATTTCCTTTCTGATCGATCAGAAACGCACTTCGTATCGGGAATTCATAAAGGGGCGATTCTTTCGCATCTATCCCGTTTATTTGGTATGCCTGCTCGTCGGGGTCGCAACAACAATTCTCACTCCATACATTTTGAACACAGCACAATGGCGGCACACCATCTACTTTGAGTGGGTGTCCGCAACTTCCGCCAGTGAGCTTTCCGCAACAGCCTCCCATTTGACCTCACACGTTACTCTTTTAAACGGGGTAATTCCCAAGCGTTTACTGCCTGAGGCAACCGCAACCCTATTGACGCCGGCGTGGAGTATCTCACTGGAGTGGCAGTATTATCTGGTGGCCCCGTTCATAGCCAAATTGATCCGCTCGGGAATCGGGATTCTGGTGCTCGCGCTCATTAGCGCCATCGGTCTTAAGTTCGGCCCAACATTTCAAAACCCGCACATTGCTTTCTTGCCCGCTCAATTACCATTGTTTTTGATCGGAATCGGATGCTTTCATCTTTACGCTCGACTCAAGAATAATGAAACGGACTCTGAACAGCATCTAGAAACTTCGGTGGCAGCACTCGCTGCCGCAGGCATTCTGATCTCGTGGCACTCCGTCGCCGTCACGATATGGGCGCTGGCCTTTGGCTGTATTTTGGTTCGTCGGAAGAGTGTTTTCGGGTTGGGATTAGCGGTGATTCGCAGGACGCTCCTTCATCCAATACCGCAATGGCTTGGGAAGGTATCCTTCCCGCTTTATCTGATCCATTGGCCGCTGATCCTAATCTTCTTGTCAGCACTACTCCATTGGAATCCTACAATCACGTCCCATGGTGCTGCGTCTCTCATGCTTGCTTTCGGATTGCCGCTGATTCTCGTGGCGGCAATTGGTTTACACAAATGCATTGAACGGCCATTCATGGAGCTTGGCAAGCGATTGAAACGAGTTAATAGCATGTGATCCGATAAAGCCAGCGCACAATGCCACCGTTAGGGAATTGGTCTCGCCATCCTTGCATCGAGACCGTTCCGCATGTTAAATATCTTATATCAAAGAAAGACAAACGAACTATAAAAACCATCTTAAACGTATCGAGAGTGCTTCTTAACTAATGTCATATCGGAACGAAATTGGGTTCGCAATCCAGAGGCGAATGGCATTGCGGGACGTTAGTATCATTTCTGATGATTGCTGGGGCGGTCAGTATTACAAGAGGATGGGGATTCCGTATCTCACACCCACGGTGGGATGCTGGGTCGAGCCAACCGGTTATCTCGATCTAATCAATCAGCTACTTTCAGGCGTGCGACTTTCGGCAATGATAGCGTCGGGAGCCGAGAATTACCCCG